>JBOGZX010000095.1:0-2843 GCA_050697615.1 Gaiellaceae bacterium | reverse complement strand
TCGATCGAGCGCGCCCTTCCCCGGCGACCTCGAGTGTCTCCACCTCGGCGAGACGGACGACGGCTCGACGATCGTGAACGGGCTCCGGCGATGGCTGTGATCGCGACCGCCGCGCGCGAGCAGTCGCGCGCCCGCTATCCCGACCGGGAAGGGTTCGTCGAGCGAGACGGCGTGCGCGTCTTCTACGAGGTGTACGGCGACGGCGAGCGGACCCTGATGCTGCTGCCGACCTGGTCGATCGTCCACTCCCGCCTCTGGAAGGCGCAGATCCCGTACCTGTCGCGGCACGCGCGCGTGGTCACCTTCGACGGCCGGGGGAACGGCCGCTCGGACAGGCCGGAGGGGGTCGAGCCGTACCTCGAGGTCGAATTCGCGCTCGACGCGCTCGCGGTGATGGACGCGACCGGCACCGAGCGGAGCACGCTGATCACCTCGTCGTGCGGGGCGTTGTGGGGCACGATCCTCGCGGCGGATCATCCGGAGCGCGTCGACGGCATCGTCTACGTGGCGCCCGCGGTCGCCCTTGCGCCCGGACACGAGCTGCGCGCGGTCCACCCGTTCGACGAGGAGCTCGACACCGACGAGGGCTGGGCGAAGTACAACAGCTTCTTCTGGTCGCGCGACTATCGCGCCTTCCTCGAGTTCTTCTTCGCCCAGTGCTTCAACGAGCCCCATTCGACGAAGCAGATCGAGGATGCCGTGGCGTGGGGGCTGGAGACCGACCCGGAGACCCTCGCGAACACCTCGCGCGCGATCGGCGCCTGCCGCTGGGAGGGGTTCCGGGCGACCTGCGAGCGCGTGCAGTGTCCGGTGCTCGTCCTCCACGGCGACTCGGACCTGATCCGTCCGCACCGCCAGGGGGCGGCGCTCGCCGAGCTGGTCGGCGGGGCACTCGTCACCCTCGAGGACTCGGGCCACCTGCCGATGGTGCGCGACCCGGTGAGGGTGAACCTGCTCCTGCGCGACTTCGCGTGTCCGCCGCCGCCCCCGACGCGGTGGGTGCGCGGCCGCGGCCGCCGGAGACGCGCCCTGTTCGTCTCATCGCCGATCGGGCTGGGTCACGCGCAGCGCGACGTCGCGATCGTCGACGAGCTGCGGAAGCTCCACCCCGAGCTCGAGGTCGACTGGCTCGCGCAGCATCCGGTGACGGCCGTGCTCGAGTCGCGCGGAGAGCGGATTCATCCGGCGAGCGCGCACCTCGCGAGCGAATCGGGCCATTTCGAGTCGGAATCCGCCGAGCACGACCTGCACTGCTTCCACGCCTGGCGGCGGATGGACGAGATCATGGTGTCGAACTTCATGCTCTTCCACGACGTCGTCAGGGACGACCCGTACGACCTGTGGATCGGGGACGAGGCGTGGGAGCTCGACTACTTCCTGCACGAGAACCCCGAGCTGAAGACGGCGCCCTACGTCTGGCTCACCGACTTCGTCGGCTGGCTGCCGATGCCCGACGGGGGTGCGCAGGAGGCGTTCCTCACGGCGGACTACAACGCGGAGATGATCGAGCAGGTCGCCCGGTACCCGCGGCTGAGGGACCGTTCGCTCTTCGTCGGCGAACCGGACGACATCGTCCCTGAAACGTTCGGACCCGAGCTGCCCGCGATCCGCGACTGGACGGAGCGCCACTTCGACTTCCCCGGCTACGTCACCGGATTCGACGCCGAGGACTTCGCCGACCGCGAACGGCTTCGCGCCGAGCTCGGCTACCGCGAGGACGAGGCGATCTGCGTCGTCACCGTCGGCGGCTCGGGAGTTGGAGCCGACCTCCTCCGCCGAGTCATCTCGTCCTTCCCTGCGGCAAAAAGACTCGTGCCGGAGCTGCGGATGGTCGTCGTCGCAGGCCCGCGCATCGATCCGCGATCGCTGCCGGCGTGCGAGGGGCTCGAGGTGCGGGCCTACGTGCACGAGCTGTACCGCCACCTCGCCGCATGCGACCTTGCGATCGTCCAGGGCGGCCTCACCACGGCGATGGAGCTGACGGCGAACCGGCGGCCCTTTCTCAGCTTTCCGCTCCGCCACCACTTCGAGCAGAGCTTCCACGTCCGGCACCGGCTCGAGCGCTACCGCGCGGGCCGCGCGATGGACTTCGAGACCGACGGCCCGGACGAGATCGCGCGCGCGATCGCCGAGGAGATCGGACGATCCGTCGACTACCTGCCGGTCGACCCGCGCGGCGCCGTGCGCGCGGCGGCGGCGATCGCCGAGCTTCTCTGAGGCTCGTCTCCCGCTTCGAAGACGCCGGCGGGACATAATGCGTCCATGGCCGACCGGACCTCGTTCCTCGCCGAGCCGCCCGCGGGCGACGAGGCGCGCCGCCTCTACGACGAGGAGCGCGAGGAGGCCGGCTACGTCCGGAACGTGACGCGGCTCTGGTGCTGGCGGCCCGACACCTACGAGGCGTTCTCGGCGCTCCGCTCGGCGCTGATGGAATCGTCTGCGCTCACCGACCGCGACTGGGCGGTGATGGTCACCGCGACCGCCTCGACGCTGGGCGACTCGTACTGCTCCCTGGCGTGGGCGCCGAAGCTCGCGAAGCTCAGCGACGCCGGCACGGCGGTCGAGGTGATCAGCGGCGTCGACCGGCCGGCCGGCCTGTCGGAGCGGGAGGCGGCGCTCGCCGACTGGGCGCGCCGGCTCGTCCGCGACCCGAACGCGACGACGGAGGCCGACGTCGACCGGCTGCGCGAGGTCGGCCTCGGCGATCGCGAGGTCTTCGAGGCGTCGTCGTTCATCGCGCTGCGGCTCGCGTTCTCGACCGTCAACGACGCGCTCGGCACCGGGCCCGACCGGCAGCTCGCCGCTGCGGCTCCGGCCCCGGTGCGGGACGCCGTCGGCTACGG
>JBOGZX010000094.1:0-6560 GCA_050697615.1 Gaiellaceae bacterium | reverse complement strand
ATCTGCGGCAACATCGGCGCGCACGGGCTGGCGACGCCGCTCTCGCGCGTGGTGCTGGAAAAGCCGATCGGCCACGACCTGCCGTCGGCGCAGGCGATCAACGACGAAGTGGGCACCGTGTTCGCCGAGTCCCAGACGTTCCGGATCGACCACTACCTCGGCAAGGAGACGGTGCAGAACATGCTCGCGCTCCGTTTCGCGAACGGGATCTTCGAGCCGATCTGGAACCGCCAGTTCATCGACCACGTCCAGATCACCGTCGCCGAGTCGATCGGGATCGAAGGCCGCGCCGGCTACTACGAGCAGGCGGGAGCGATCCGCGACATCTTCCAGAACCACCTGCTGCAGCTGGTCGCGATCACCGCGATGGAGCCGCCGATCGACTTCACCGCCGACTCGGTGCGCAACGAGAAGGTGAAGGTGCTCAAGGCGCTCGGCACCCCGGGGCCGAAGCAGGTCGTGCGCGGCCAATACGGGCCCGGGTTCGTCGAGGGCGAGGAGGTTCGCGGCTACCGCGAGGAGGACGGCGTCGCGCCCGGGTCGATGACCGACACGTTCGTGGCCGCCAAGCTCTACGTCGACAACTGGCGCTGGGCCGACACGCCCTTCTACGTGCGCATGGGCAAGCGGCTCGCGCGGCGCGAGACCACAATCGCGATCCAGTTCAAGCGTGCGCCGCATCCGCCGTTCGAGGACGGCGCCGCGGAGGGGCTGCGGCCGAACGTCCTGCTCATCCACGTGCAGCCGAACGAGGGCGTGTCGCTGGCGATCGGCGCGAAGGTGCCGGGGCAGGGGATGACGATTCGCACGGTCCACATGGACTTCCTCTACGGCGGGGCGTTCCGCGAGGGGCTGCCGGATGCCTACGAGAGGCTGATCCTCGATGCCATGCTCGGCGACGCGACGCTGTTCACGCGCTCCGACGAGATCCAGGAGCAGTGGTCGATCGTCGACGCGATCGCGGCGTTCTGGCAGCGCGACCGGCCGTCGTTCCCGAACTACGCGGCGGGCACCTGGGGGCCGGTGGGGGCCGACGAGCTGCTGCACGCCGACGGCCGCTCCTGGCGAAGGCATTAGCGTTGGCGGACGACTGGGTCGGGGAGGACACCTCGGTCGCCGAGATCGAGCGCGAGATCGCGCGGCTCAGGGACGCCACCTCGCGGGAGGGCTCTCAGCCGATCCTCCGCACCTCGGTGATGACGCACGTGGCGTGGGTGCCGCCGGAGTGGAAGGGTGCGGCGGAGGGAACGCTGGCGGGGATGGCGGAGCGGCATCCGTCGCGAACGCTGCTGCTCTTCCCGACTCCCGGCGAGCCGGACGGGCTGGGCGCCAAGGTGTCGGTTCGCTGCTTTCCGATCGGCGACTCCGCGGTGTGCGGGGAGGTGATCGAGCTGGCGCTGCGCGGCAACCGCTCGCTCGCGCCCGCCTCGATCGTGCTGCCGCTGCTCATCTCGGATCTGCCCGTCTTCTGCCGCTGGCGCGGGCAACCGCCGTTCGGGGACCCGGTGCTCGACCAGCTCGTGGAGATCACCGATCGGCTGATCGTCGACTCCGCGGAGTGGGGCGAGTTGCGGCTCGACGATCTTGCGACGCTGTTCGAGCGGACGGCGGTGTCGGATCTGGCCTGGGCTCGGACGATGCCCTGGCGCCTGGCGCTTGCAGGCTACTGGCCGTCGATTCGCGAGCAGGAGATCCACGTCGCCGGGCCGCCGGCCGAGGGAGAGCTGCTTCGTGGCTGGCTGGCGGCGCGGCTCGACCGGGCGGTCCGCCGCCTCGAGAAGGCCGACTCGATCGCCGTTCGGCTGGGGGGCGAAGAGGTCCGTCTTCCGACCGGCGCCGCTTCCCTCACCGGCTCGCCGAGCGACCTGCTGAGCGCGGAGCTCGACCGTTACGGCCCCGACCCGATCTACGAGGAAGCGGTCCGCGCAGCGGCGGCATAGCACGTCAGCCGTCTGGCCGGACGACCGCGGAGCGGAGCACCGCCGCCGCAAGCTGGTGCTCGTCGGCCGAGACGAGCACCGTGTCGGCGTCGCCCACATACTCGAGCGAAGCTAGATCGACGGAGTCGTACGCCTGGAGTCCGAGTCGCTCGGCCAGATCACCGGCCCGTCGAGCGACCGCGAGGCCAAGGTCTATCCGGTCGGTTCCCGCCCAGAGCAGCTCGAGCCGCCGCTTCGCCGAGCTCAGTCCCGACGGCCGGAGCCCCCGACGCTGAATGCACGTGAGACCGCCGCGTGCCCCTTCGGGCGGAGGACGAGCGACGAGACGCGCCGCTTCGCCTCCAGCCAGGCTGCGGCGGCGCGGGCTGCGCCCGGTTCCGGAACGATCAACTTGACGAATGCCGAGGTGTCGAAGTACGCGATCAGCGGCGGTCGCCGAGCGCGAGGTTGCTCAGCCCACCCGCACCCCGGATCGGCTTCGGCGGCGGTCCGCGCCAGGGACGCGGGGCCGGTTCGACGATCGCCTCTCGGATCACGCGGTCGAGCTTGCGCTCGCCTTCGACCGGGCCGAGTCGCGCGGCAGGTTTGCCGCGGTCGGTGACGAGCACCTCCTCTCCGGCCCTCGTGCGCCGCCGCACCCGGCGGCTGAGATCTGCTCTTGAGCTTCCTGATGCCGACATCCATCGCGGCCTACTTTGGGGCATCGCGGGAGACCGTCTTGGAGCTACATGTCCCCGAGCGAGTAGTACCCCAACGACCTCGTCGTGAAGGACGCCGCTGCTCGACGCGAACGATCTCCCGGGAGGGGGGTCGCTTCGAACGATCCCTCTGGTCTGACCGGAGTCTGACTGGAGTCAGACTGGAGTCTGACTCATGAAAGACGTACGAGACCGTGGAGAAAGTGTGAAATCGCGCCTTCGTGACGGCGGCGTGCGCTGCGCTCGGGCAAGGTGGGGGAATGTCTCCTCCACGGGTCGAGATCGTCGGTCTCACCTACCACATCAACAACAGTGCAGTGTTCGGCGCGAAGCTGTTTCGCGATGACGAGGACCGCCAGACGTACCATCGCCTCCTCGGCCTCGAGGCTCGGAAGAGCAACTGGTGCGTGCTCGCCTACACGCTGATGACGACGCACTTCCATGTCGTCCTGAGGTTGCGAGAACCCACGCTGGGCAGCGGAGTTCAACGGCTGCACAGCACGTACGCCCGCCTCTACAACAAGCGCCACGGCCGTCGCGGCGCGCTCTGGCAGCGCCGGTACTTCGATGCGATGACCGATACCGAGGGACATCTGTACGAGTCGATCCGCTACGTCGCACTGAACGCACCGCGCGCCGGAATGCGCGAACGGCCCGAGGACTGGCCGTGGTGCAGCTACGGGGCAGCTATCGGTGCGGCGCCGCCGGACCCGATCGTCGACCAGGAGGCACTCTACGGGCTCTTTGGGACATCGCCCGGCGAGGCGAGAAAGACCCTCCGCGCGTATGTCGAGGAGGCCGATCCGCGCCGGCTCGTGAGTCAGACTAGAGTCAGACTCAGCTCTGTTCGTTGAGCAGCGCCACGACCTCGTCGTGGAGGAGGCTGTTGCTCGACACGAACGATCCCTCGGGCACCGGCTCGCTACCGGCGAAGGTGGTGCAGCGGCCGCCGGCCTCCTCGACGACCAGGCGCACCGGCGCGTAGTCCCACTCCATCACGATCGCGTCGCAGGCGACGTCGAGCGAGCCCTCGGCGACGAGGCAGTGCTGCCAGAAGTCCCCGAGCCCGCGGTTCGACCAGGCGCGCTGGACGATCGTGCGCCAACCCTCCGGCATCCGGCGCGCCGACGTCGTCGAGACCGCGCAGTCCTCGATCCGCCCCACCGACGACACGCGGCAGCGCCCGCCGTCGGCGAACGCCCCCGCCCCGCGCACCGCCCACCAGCGGCGACCGAGTGCGGGGGCGGACACGAGCGCCACCTCGACGCGCCCGTCGCGCTCGAGGGCCAGTAGCGTCGCCCACACCGGCACGCCGCGGACATACGACGTCGTGCCGTCGATCGGATCGACGATCCACCGCGCATCCCCGCCGTCGTCGCCGAACTCCTCTCCGAACACGCTCTCCCCGCGCCCCGACGAGGCCACGTGCCCGCGGATCGCCTCCTCCGCCGCACGGTCCGCCTCCGACACCGGCGTCAGGTCGGGCTTCGTGTCGACCCGAAGGTTGCTCGCGCGAAACCGGCCCATCGTGATCGGATCCGCCACGTCGGCCAGCGCGTGCGCGAAGGCGAGATCCTCGTCCATCAGCCGAGCGCGTCCTCGAGGGCGAGCCCCGCCGCCAGGACGAGCGCGTCCGTCCCCGGACGTCCGACGAGCTGGACCGAGGCGGGGAGGCCGTCCTCCGCCGGGCCCGCGGGCAGGGCCAGCGAAGGCCAGCCGAGCGCGTTGAAGGGAAAGGTGAAGAGCGTGAAGTCGCCCCGCACGCGCGGCTCGTCGATGTTGGCGTCGGGTGCGACGAACGCGAGCGTCGGCACGAGCAACAGGTCGAATCCTTCGAGCGCCGCCTCCGCTCGGTCGGTCAGCTCGCGCCGCGCCCGGACCGCCGCGACATACGTCGCGTCGTCGACGGCAAGGCACCGCTCGATCTTGCCGCGGATGTTGTCGCCGTACAGCTCGCCGTTCTCGGGATAGAGCTCCCGGTGTACGTCTCCCACCTCGCGCATGAACGCGGGCACCACGTCCTCGGCCGTGGGGAAGTCGACCGGCACCGCGTCGAGCATCGCTGCCACGGCATGGACGCGCGCGCCGACGAGCGGCCGGCAGCGCTCCGCCCACGCGTACGCCACCCGCACGTCGCCGACCGCGCCGACCGCGAAGCCCGGAACGAGGCCGCCCATCAGCTCGACGCAGCCGCCGACATCGCGCGCCATCGGCCCGGCGTGGTCGAACGACGGCGCCAGCGGAAACACCCCCTCGATCGGGACGACGCCGAAGCCGGGCTTGAAGCCCGTGACGCCGCAGCACGCGGCGGGAATCCGGATCGAGCCGCCCGTGTCGGTGCCGAGCGCGCCGTCGGCCAGGCCGGCCGCGAGCGCGGCCGCAGAGCCGCCGCTCGACCCGCCCGCCGTGCGTCCGGGAAAGGCGGGGTTCGGGACGACGCCATAGTGCAGGTTCCGCGAGGTGACGCCGTAGGCGAACTCGTGCAGGTTGGCCTTCCCCGCCGAGACCCAACCGGCCGCCTCGAGTCGCCGAACCGCCTCCGCCGACCTCGACGGGACGTGGTTCGAGAAGACGGCCGAGCCGTACGTCGTGCGGACTCCCTCCGTGTCGAACAGATCCTTGACGGCGAGCCGAGGTCCTTCCTGCTCGGGCGAGAGCTCGGTGATCCAGATGCCGTCGACGGACGCGCCGCGCAAGGCGCGCGTCAGTCGAGCCAGAGGTAGACGTACGCCACGCCGACCGTGCCTGCGAAGAGCAGCACGAACAGGCCGAGCAGCGACCAGCCCCAGATCAGGTTCTTGCGTGCGAGCTCGCGGGCGTGCTGCTGCGTGAGCTCGACGGGATCGTGGAATGTCTCCGGCGGCTCCGGCTCGGTCACCGGCTCGATCATCGAGCTCTCCACTACAGGATCGGGTCGAGCGCCATCGCCACGAAGAGCAGCGCGAGGTAGAGGAGGGAGTAGTGGAACAGCTTGACGGCGGCCACGCGCGCCATCGTACGCCGCAGCTCGAGCGCGTACCACGCGAAGACGGCGCCGAGCACCGCGGCCGCGACGCCGTAGAGGACGCCGAAGACGCCGAAGGCGACCGGCACGAGCGTCACGGCGACGAGGAGCGCCGTGTACCACACGATCTGCCTGGCGGTCTCGCGGTCGCCCTTCGCGACCGGCAGCATCGGCACCCCCGCCCGCGCGTAGTGCTCCTTGATCATCAGCGCGAGCGCCCAGAAGTGCGGCGGCGTCCAGACGAACACGACCACGAACATCACGAGCGCCGCCCAGCCGAGATGACCGCTTGCGCCGGCGTAGCCGACGAGCGGCGGTACGGCGCCGGCCGCTCCGCCGATGACGATGTTCTGCGGGGTCGAACGCTTCAGCCAGCGCGTGTAGACGACCACGTAGAAGAGGTTGCCCGCGAGCGCGAGCAGGGCCGTCGGCAGGTTGACGAGCGCGTCGAGCAGTACGAACGAGAACGCGGAGAGTGCGAGGCCGAACTCGAGCGCGCGGTCCTCCGGCACGCGTCCGGAGGCCACCGGGCGCGCCTCGGTGCGCGAGCCCATCAGCTTGTCGATGTCCCGATCGAGATAATGGTTGAGCGCCGAGGCGCCCCCGCAGGCGAGCGCGAGACCGACCATGGTCGCCGCGAACACGCCCCAGGCCGGGACGCCGTCCGCGCCGACGAACGCGCCCGCTCCGCCCGTCACGAGCAGGAGCGACATGATCCGCGGCTTCGTCAGCGTCACGTAGTCGCGCAGCGGCCCCTGTGCGTGCTCGCCGCGGAACGCGCCGACGGCGACGAAGGCGGTGGCCGCGAATGCGAGCGACGCGAACGCAAGATGCATGTCGCGTCCAGTGAGGAGCGCAGCGAGCCCGAACAGCACCAGCGCCGCGAGCGCCGCCGGCAACAGCCGGCGCGACGTCACC
>JBOGZX010000093.1:0-2175 GCA_050697615.1 Gaiellaceae bacterium | reverse complement strand
GGCACGCGAACTTCGTCCTCGACACGGGCGGTGCGACGGCGGCCGACGTGCTCGGGTTGATCGAGTTGGTCGGCGAGCGCGCCGCCGCGCATTCGGGCGTCCGGCTGGAGCCGGAGCTCGGGCTCGTCGGCTCCTCCCTACCGGTGGCGCGGTGAGCCGGGGACGCGCTCTGGTGTCGATCGGCGGCGAGGTCGTCCGTCCCGTCGACCTGGATGCGGGGGAGCTCGCCGCTCTCGCCGATACGGAGCTGGTCGCCGACTTCCACTGCCACGAGGGCTGGAGCAGGTCCGGGGTGCGCTGGCGCGGCATCCGGGTCGCAAGGCTGCTCGAGCTCGCCGGCGCGAGCGAGGATGCGCGCCTCGTCACCGTCGCCTCGGGCGGCTACGCCGCCGTGCTCGCGCGCGAGCAGGCAGACGACGCGCGCGTGCTGCTCGCACTCGAACGGAGGGATCCCGCTCGAGCCGGCGGACGGCCTGCCGCGGCTCGTCGGCCCCTCCGACTGGGACTGCTTCAAGAGCGTCAAGGCGGTCGACCGGATCGAGGTCACCCGCGAGCCCGGCGAGGCGACGGCGGCGGCGATCGCGCTGGGCCGGCCGGGGCGATGAGCAGCGTGGCCGTGCTCCGCACCCCCGGCTCGTCTGCAACCGCATCCTCTACGCGGCGACCGGGCCGCGCGTCGAGCACGAGCCGGCCCGCGACGAGACCGACGCGCCGGTCGACGAGCAGCTCGTCGTCGAGTTCTCCTCGCGCTGACCGCTCATGGGCGGTACGTGAGCATGCGCCCCCAGGTGTCGTGGGTGCCCCAGATGCCGGCGCGCAGGCACTCGAGCTGGACGATCTGGCTGTGGTCGACGAACAGGTTGACGTCGATCCCGTAGTTCTTCACGTACCAGCTGAAGACGTCGGGATCGGCGGCCTCGAACATCGCGTGCTCGAGCCCGAGCTCGGAGGCAATGCGCGAGACGACGTCGGTGCGCCACTCGCGCACCTGCTCGGTGATCCCCTCGGACTCGATCATGATCATCTGCGCGCCCGCGTCGAGGTGGCGCTTCGCGAGCTCGATCGCCTGGCCGACGTCGCGCGTTCCCTCCGCCTCGAGCGCCTCGACGGTCGAGGCGCCGCCGGCGCCGAACTGGATTCCGACCTCCGGCTTCGGCTTCAACCCGGCCTCGCGCACCGCCTGCGTCAGCTCGACGAGGTCGTCGACAGGCAGCGTGACGAAGCCGCTCGAGATCTCCACGAGGTCGAAGCCGAGCTCGCGGCACTCCTCGAGGTAGCGCTCGACCGCGTCGCCACGCTGGGCGAGCACGTACTCGAGAAAGCCTCCGGTGGAGACCTCGACGTCGTGCTCGTGGCAGAGCTCGTTCAGGGCACGCACCGACTCGCGCGGCATCAGCGCGAACGAGCCGCCGGCGTACTTGAGCGTGTCGACCCAGGCGCCCATCGTCTCGAGCAGATCCTCGAGGTAGCGGCGGCCGACCGGGGTGTAGTAAGGCCCGCGGATCTCGGTGACGCCGCGTGTGCGCGGCTTGGGGGGCCGCTCGTTGAGGGGTAGGAACGCGAACGCACGCTCGGTGCCGGTCTCGGTGGCGGTAGTCATCTCATTGCTCCTTTCGTCGTCTCGCGCCTGCCCGCACGGGCGAGCAGCCCGGTCAGGTCGCGTGTCTCGAGCTCGTCGAGCGCGTCGGCCGCCTCGGCGATCTCCGCGACGAGCTCCGGCCCTGCCGCGTGCGCGGCCAGCCGCTCGAACTTCTCCCGTGCCCGCTCCCGGCTCATCGGCCGGGTCAGGAAGCCCTCGTAGTCGGACTTCTCCGCCGCGAGCTCGGCGCCGCCCGCAAGGTGGATGCGCAGCCGGCAGGCGTGCTCGCCCGGGAAGCGCGCGGTCAGGTCTGCCGCCGGCCGCACCTCGACCCGCCGCAACAGCCCCTGTACGTCGGGAGCGACGATCCGCTCGGGCGCGTACTGCTCCGGCAGCACCTGCCCGTCGAGCAGCGCGACCGCGAGCAGGTAGGGGAGCGAGTGGTCGGCCTCCTCCTTCGTGGCGATCTCGGTCTTCGCGCCCTCCTCGCCGCCGCCGATGATGTCGTAGGCGACCTGGAAGGTCTCCAGCTCGATCCGGCTGACCTGATCGGGCGAGAGGTTGTTCTGGGCGCGCAGCTCCAGCAGCGCCTCGAT
>JBOGZX010000092.1:0-1809 GCA_050697615.1 Gaiellaceae bacterium | reverse complement strand
GGCCGGTAATGTTGCCCGGTTCCTGGGTCGTGAGCACCAAGCGATGCAAGGACGTAGGGAGTGTCCATAGCCTGCCTATGGACACGACCGAGGACCCGGCAGCGCGCAGTGTGATCGCGGGCCAGGGGCCCGGCGAACGTTGCCGGCCGCATCACTAGGCGTCCTCGCCCCAGGGACGCACGCGCGGGAGCGGCGGCGTCCCGTGCCCCTCCTGCCACGAGACGACCGGGTTCCGCAGCACGCCGATCCGCTCGATCTCGGCCTCGATCACGTCGCCCGGCTTGAGGTAGAGGCGCATCCGCTCCTCCTTCGACTTGAATCCCGCCACGCCGGCGACCGTGCCGGTGGAGAGCACGTCGCCGGCCGAGTAGCCGAGCGCCGAGAAGTTCGAGAGGATCTCGGGAATCGTCACGCTCATGCGGCCCGAATGGGACTCCTGGCGCTTCTCGCCGTTCACGCGCAGCTCCATCGCGAGGTCGTGCGGGTCGGGGATCTCGTCGGGCGTCACGATCCACGGCCCGAGCGGGCAGAAGGTGTCGATCGCCTTGCAGAAGCTGAACACGCCGGAGCGCATCTCGCCGCGCTGGATGTCGCGCGCGGTGATGTCGTTGAAGATCACGTAGCCGCCGATGTAGTCGGCCGCCTCCTCCGGCGAGAACCACGTGCCCGCCTTCTTCAGCACGACCGCCAGCTCGAGCTCGTAGTCGAGCTCCTCGGTGAGGTGCTCCGGGTAGACGATCGGCTCGTCCGGGCCCACGATCGCGTCGACGTTCTGGAAGAAGTTGATCCACGGCGCGATCGCGTGCGACCAGTCGACGTTCTTCGACTCGTCCTCGTGCTCCCGGAAGTTGCCCGCCGTGTGGAAGAACTTCTTCGGCACGATCGGCGCGCTCAGCCTCGTCCCGTCGAGCGGCGTGCGCTCGGACGTGTCGTCGGCGCCGCCGCGCTCGAAGTAATCGCGCATCGTGGACACGTCCAGACGCACGATCTCCTCGCCCTCGATCCTGCCCACCTTCCCGTCGTAGCTGACCAACCTCATCCGCAGACTCTCTGTGCCACGAGTGCGTAGGTGTGCGCCATCTTCACCAACCCTTCGATCTCGAGGTTCTCGCCGAGCTCGACGTCCATCAGGCCCGTCGACGTGCCGTAGTTGACGGTGGGGATCCCGTAGCGCGTCAGCGCCGAGGCGTCGCTGAACCAGCGCGTCACGTCGCGTCCCGGGGGCTCGCCGAACACCTCCGCATGCGAGGCGTCGATCGCGGCGACCAGCTCGTGGCCCTCGTCGATCTCGGCACCCGGCGCCGTCACGTAGACCTCGCCCTCCACGCCGTAATCGGGGAACCGCTCGGCCAGCGAGCGGACGAAGTCGAGCACCTCGCGCCGGGCCACGCCCATCGGCTTCGTCGGCGGCACCCTGACGTCGAGGAACAGATCGGTGTGGTGCGGTGTGCGCGAGACGCGCCAGCCGAAGCCGCCCTCGATCGCGCCGACGTTCACGATCGCCTTCGCTCCGCGGTAGCTGTTCGACGGGTCGTCCTCCCAGGTCGGGATCCACTCGAGGACGGCGTTCGTCACCTCGTGCATGCGCAGGATCGAGTTCTGGTCGCGCTTACCGTCGCTGAAGGCTGTGTGGATGAAGTTCCCGTGCACGCGAATCCGCAGCCAGAGCGCGCCGAAGTGCCCGAGCACGACCTTTCCCTCCGTCGGCTCGCCGAGCAGGCACATGTCGGCGACGCCACCGTGCGTCACGAGGTATCGCGACCCTGCCGCGTACCCGCGGTATTGCGCACCCTGTGCGCCGCCGTACTG
>JBOGZX010000091.1:0-3738 GCA_050697615.1 Gaiellaceae bacterium | reverse complement strand
TGTCGGAGAGGAGCGCGAAGGCGTCGACCAGCGTGCCGAGGTTCTTGCGCGGCTCGAGCGTCGCCACCGTGAGCACGTACGGCCCGCCGACGTCGGCCGCTTCACCGCGACGCGAGAACACCGGCTCGATGCCGGGATTCGCGACGAGCACGCGCTCGCGCGGGTAGCCCATCGTCTCGGCGAAGTCGTCGGCGGTGAACGCGGAGTTCGCGAAGACGACCGAGCATGTGCGTGCGGCGTTCGCGTACTTGCGCCCGTGCATCGCCTGTGTCCGCCTGGTCGTCCAGTCCGGATGATGCAGCGGGACGAGATCGTGGATCGTCGTCGCGCGCACGCCGCGCCGCTGCGGCGGGTACATCCAGTCGGTGAAGTGCAGCGCGTCGAACGGTCCAAGCCAGCGCTCCGCGGCCGGATGTCCGAGCGCGGACCAGGCCGTGCGCCAGCTGTGCGCGAACGGGAGCGTCACGAGCCTCGACTCGACGTCGATGCCGGCCAGCGCCTCCGGAATCACACGCTTGCCCGCCGGCGAGGTGGGCGCGAACGCCACCACCTCGTCGCCTCGCCCGCGCGCCACCTCCGCGAGACCGGAGAGCGAGCCGCGGATGTAGTTGTTCACGCCCGTCCGCTCGTGCGAGAGCGGGCTGACGTCGAAGGCGATCCTCATCGGGTGTAGTCGAACGAGAAGAAGTGGGCGCCGAGCGGCCGGGTGTCGGTGCTGCCGGGCTGCACGAGCGCCGGCACGCGCACCTTGGAGATCGTGAAGCGGACGAAGCAACGTTCGCGCGCGTCGGGGAGGAGCGGGACCACGAGCGTCGGCTGCTCCGTGGGGGCGACGCTGATCCGCTTCACGACGCGACCGCCCTCCTCGGCGGTGATCGTCTGCGCCGTCGAAAAGAGATGCTCGTCGGTGCCGAGCCGCACCGAGAGCGTGCCGCCCGTGCACTGGAACCGCCGGTAGGTGACGTGCCGCGCGGCCCACGTATCGCCGACGTAGAGACCGGTGACGCGGGTGAGGATCACGAGGGGGCCGTCGACGCGGAAGAGCGTCAGGCCGATCCGGGCGTCGCGCGTGACCGGAGTGCCCGCGATGTCCGTGTAGGAGACGACGTAACGCGCGCGCGGGACGAGGCCGTCGGCGGTCGCGAGCGTTCCCCCCGGGCGCTCGTGCACGGACGACTCGGGTAGTCCGCCGTCGCCAGGGTCGGGCCCGTCGACGGTGTATACGCGTCTGACGCTGCGGTTGAAGAACTCGTTGTTCCAGAGCGGGCGCGTCTCGCCTCCAACATGCCAGAGGAAGGACACGTCGGCGTCGCGGCCGACGGCGCGATCGATCCAGTCGGGATGCTGCACGCGGATACCGGCCCAGAGGCTGCCGACCGAGGTCCGGTGGATGCCGTGCACGCCGTTCTCGACCACGATCGACGAGAGCACGAAGTAGGCGGCCGTCAACCCTGCGAGGAGGAGCGCGAACCGGCGGGGCACGAAGACGAACGCGGCCGCGGCGACGAGCCCGGCGCCGAGCGCGACGAAGCGAAGCGTCCCGAAGTGGAT
Source organism: Gaiellaceae bacterium (assembly GCA_050697615.1). Taxonomy (GTDB): domain Bacteria; phylum Actinomycetota; class Thermoleophilia; order Gaiellales; family Gaiellaceae; genus PALSA-600. Next base: position 2,187 of record JBOGZX010000091.1, on the reverse strand, counting down.
CCCTTGATCCTGCAGCCACCACCAGGGCAGGAGTCCGAAGGTGTCCGAGACCGCGGAGGTGTTGACGAACCTGGCGAACGGGATCGCGACCGGGAGTACTCCCGCGACGACGGCGGCCGCCAGGAGCGGCCGCCGCGCGCGTGGCACGACGCGCTCGCGAGCGAGCCCCAGCAGCGGGACGACAGCGAGCGGAGCGAGATAGAAGTCATTGCGCTCCTCGATGCGCAACGACTGGCGGGAGGCGAACGTCGCCACCTCGACGAGCAGGAACGCGGTCACCGGCAGGGAGGCGGCCGCGAACGCGCGGGCCGCGGGTTCTGCGGCGCGCGGCGCGAACCAGAGCGCGAGCAGGGCCGCAAACCCCACGACGCCGCAGTAGAGATCGAGCTCGGCGACGTGCCAGAGGACGTAGTGCAGCACCGTGCCCGCCGAGTAGCCCTGCCCGGTCGCGGCGCGATAGGCGCCGAGCAGCGAGAGCGGCGAGCGGCCGCGTGCGAGCGTCGCGACGAGCGCCAGCACCACCGCGGCGCCGACGATCCCGTAGAGCGCCCCGTAGCGGCGCAGCCGCGGGCGAAGGTCGCGCTCGATCCAGCCGTGGAGGACCGGTGCGACGAGCGCCGCAGGCACCAGCGCGATCGCCTGCGCGCGCGTCGCGAACGAAATCCCGCAGACGACGAGCAGGGCGATCTGGAGCAACGCCGTCGGCCGCTCGAGCATCAGGACGAGCAGCAGGCACGCCAGCACGAAGAGCGGGTAGAACGCGTTCTCCGTCATCAGCATCCCCGTGTAGAGCATCGAGGGGATCGCGACCGACAGCGCGGCGGCGGCGAGCGACAGGCCGGGCGGCAGGAGCCGCCGCGCGAGGAAGTACGCCGGGACCGCGGTGAGCGACATCACCACGCCGTTGATCGCCTTCGCCGCCGCGTACGCGTCCGGCACCGCGGCGAACAGGCGAAACGCGGGCGCGATCAGAACCGGGTACACGAAGCCGTAGCCGGTGCTCGGAACGCCGCGGACGAGCAAGTGGCCGTGCGCGGCGAACGACTTCGCGAGCTCCGAGTAGATCAGCTCGTCAACCATGATCCAGGGCGAGACGATCCGGTGCGCGAGCGCGATCCGCACGGCGCACGACGCGACGACGATCGCGCCGAGCCACAGCCACGCAGGCACCGCGAGCGCCCGCGTACGCACCGCCGCGACCGAGCTGATATCCGCTCCGGCGCCGGCGAAGCCGCCGCCTCCGCTGACTTCCCGCGCCGATGCCGGCTGTGCCGGCATCTCTGCTCTCCGACCGGCTCCGTCGAGCCTGCGCCGGCTAGGCGGCTCCGTCGAGCCTACGCCGCTCATCGAACGATTCCGGAGTCGACGGCGGCGCGGGCCAGTGCCGTCACGTCGTCGATGCCGACGTCGCTCGCCGCCTCGGCGATGCGGCTGAGAACGGCATCGTCGACCGCGTCACCGCCCGCCGCGACCTCGAGTGCCGCGACGTACTCGGCCGCGACGCGCGGCAGCGCATGCTCCCGCTCGACGTACGCGCGCCCGGCAGCGCCGAGGGCGGCGCCGTGCTCGGCGGCGAAGCCGAGCGCCGCCTCGAGCGTCGGCACCTCGTACTCGTCGACCGGCACCTTCAGCACCGCGTCATCCGGCAGCTCGCTGAACCAGCCGACGTCGGAGACGACGAGCGCCTTGCCGAGCGAGAGCGCGCGGATCGCGGAGCCCGACGTCTCGCCCATCGTCGGGTAGCGCAGGTTCACGAGCACGTCGCAGGCCGCCATCAGCGACCACATTCGATCCTCGGGCACGTAATCCAGCCGCTGTACGCCGTCGACGAGCCCGAGTCGCTCGAGCCGCCGGTCGACGTCGAAGCGCTCACCCGCCGCACCGACGAGGAGCCGGCGGGCGCCCGGATGGTCGCGCCGAAACGAGGCGAACGCCTCCAGGAGCTCCGGGATGCGCTTGTTCATGTTCAGGTAGCCGAAGCAGCCGATCAGCGGCGCGCCGGAGACGTCGGTCGCCGGCACGACCTCAGCCATCGGCCAGGCGGGGTGCGGGATCTGCCAGAGCGGCCCGTCGTAACCGGCCACGCGCGCACGCTCGGCAACATAGTCGGAGTGCACGATGAGCCCGCGTGCACGGTCGAGCACCGTGCCGGAAAGCGGGAAGCGCTCGGGCTGCGTCTCCCAGAGG
>JBOGZX010000090.1:0-3869 GCA_050697615.1 Gaiellaceae bacterium | reverse complement strand
ATCTACGGCCCCGAATCGTCGGGCAAGACGACGCTCGTCTATCACGTGATCGCCGAGGCTCAGCGCAAGGGCGGGATCTGCGCGTTCATCGACGCCGAGCACGCGATGGACCCGGGGTACGCGAAGCGTATCGGCGTCGACATCGACGAGCTCCTCGTCTCGCAGCCCGACACCGGCGAGCAGGCGCTCGAGATCTGCGAGCTGCTCGTCCGCTCCGGCGCGCTCGCGGTCGTCGCCATCGACTCGGTCGCGGCCCTCACGCCGAAGGCCGAGATCGAGGGCGAGATGGGCGACTCGCACGTCGGCCTGCAGGCCCGGCTGATGAGCCAGGCGCTGCGCAAGCTCGCCGGGACGCTCAACCGCACCGACACGATCTGCCTCTTCACGAACCAGCTGCGGGAGAAGATCGGCGTGATGTTCGGCAATCCGGAGACGACGTCGGGCGGCCGCGCGCTTCGCTTCTACGCGTCGGTGAGGCTCGACATCCGCCGCATCGAGACACTCAAGGACGGGGTGGAGGCCTACGGCAACCGGGTCCGCGTCAAGGTCGTCAAGAACAAGGTCGCGCCGCCGTTCAAGCAGGCGGAGTTCGACATCATCTACGGCGACGGGATCTCGTGGGAGGGCACGGTGCTCGAGACCGGGCTCGACCGCAAGGTCGTCACCAAGTCGGGCTCGTACTTCTCCTTCGGCGACGAGCGCCTCGGCCAGGGCCGTCAGAACGCCACCGCGTTCCTGAAGGAGCATCCCGACGTCGTGCAGTCGATCCTGCAGGCGATCCAGGCCCAGGCCGCGCCCGAGCAGGTGATCTCGGCGCGGCTCCTGCCGCACCAGTCGGGAGCGGTCGAGGCCGCGCCGGTGCTCGAGGAGCTCGCTGAGCCGGCCGCTGTGAGCTGAGGGCTCCGGGCAGTGCGCAACGAAGACCCGTTGGAGCTCGCAGTGCGCAGCCTGCGCCATGCCGACCGCTCACGTCAGGAGATCGACGACCGGCTTGCGCGTGCCGGCGTCGCCGAGGACGCGCGGGTCGACGCGCTCGAGGAGCTCGAGCGCGTGGGATACGTCGACGACGTTCGGTATGCGGCGAACCGGGCGGAGGCGCTCGCGGGCCGCGGCTTCGGCGACCGGGCGATCCGGGCCGACCTCGAGCGGCATCGGCTCGCCGCAGGCGCCCTCGCGTCGGCGCTCGACGCCGTCGCGCCCGAGGCCGATCGCGCCGCGACGCTCGTGAGCCGGCTCGGGCGAACGCCCCGGACGGCAGCGCGGCTGGCCCGAAAGGGCTTCGGCCGCGACTCGATCGAATCCGCGCTGTGCGGAGATCCGGAGTGGGAGCCGGCGGACGAGGGGGTCTGAAGTTGTAGAGTTCCGTCCATCCATTTCAACATGTGCCTGCGTAACGCCATTCTCGATCTTCTGACGCTGCATCGCGAACCCGCAGATCCGAAACCTGACCTCATGTCCTCGACCTCTCCGGCAGCCCCGGAGCACCACCGCCCCGATTCCCTGAGCTGAGATCCACGGCACGCGGCGGGCGTGCCCCGAGCGCCGTTCGGCGAATGTGTGTCACGCGGGCTCACGGCCCGTGGGAGTCGCTCGTGCCTATCGCCGTTGCAGTCGTGATCGCAGTCGCAGCCGGATGCGGCGGAACGCTGCTCGTACTGCGTCAGTTCGCCGGGTCGCGGCTGGAGGCGGCCAGGCGGACGCGGGCGCTGCTGCTCGACGAGGCGCGGCTGGACGCCGAGTCGACGAGACGCGAGGCGACGATCGAGGCGCGCGAGCAGGCGGTGCGCGTTCGCGACGATCTCGAGGCCGAGTTGCGCGAGCGGCGCGAGCAGCTCGGGAAGATCGAGCAGCGGATCCTGTCGAAGGAGGACGAGATCGACCGCACGCTCGGGGAGCTGAACCGGCGGGAACAGGGAGTCGCGGACAGGGAGGTGCACCTGAAGCAGCTTCAGGAGGAGCTGAAGCAGATCCGGGAGCTCGAGCGGCGTGAGCTCGAGCGAATCTCGTCGATGACCGCGGGAGAGGCGCGGGAGCGCATCCTCGAGGAGTCGGAGGTGGAGGTCAGGCACGAGCTGGCGGGGCGCGTGCGGCGGCTGGAGGAGGAGGCCCACGGCGAGGCGAAGCGGCGGGCGCGGAACCTGGTCGCGGACGCGTTGCAGCGGGTCGCCGCGAGCGCCGCCGCCGAAACGACGGTGACGATCGTCGAGCTGCCGTCCGACGACATGAAGGGCAGGATCATCGGACGGGAGGGCCGGAACATCCGCACGCTCGAGCACCTGACGGGCGTCTACTTAATCGTCGACGACACGCCGGGCGCCGTCGTGCTCTCGTCGTTCGACGGCATCCGCCGCGAGATCGCCCGGGCGACGTTGCTGAAGCTGATCGAGGACGGCCGGATCCATCCGACGCGGATCGAGGAGATGTACTACCTCTCGAAGGCGGAGCTCGACGAGCACGTCCGGCAGGCGGGAGAGCAGGCCGTGTTCGAGGCGAACTGCGGCGAGCTCGACGAGGAGCTCGTCAAGATCCTCGGCCGGCTGCGCTATCGCACGAGCTACGGGCAGAACGTGCTCAAGCACACCCTCGAGGTCGTCCAGCTCGCCGGGATCATGGCGGCGGAGCTCGAGGCGTCGGCGAAGACCGCCAAGCGGGCCGCGCTGCTGCACGACCTCGGCAAGGCGATGACCCATGAGGTGGAGGGGTCGCACGCGAAGATCTCGACGCAGCTCGCCCGGCGGTTCGGCGAGACCCCGGCCGTGTGTCACGCGATCGAGGCGCACCATTACGAGGTCCAGCCGCAGACGGTCGAAGCGGTCCTGCTGATTGCGGCCGACGCGATCTCCGCGTCACGCCCCGGCGCGCGCGGCGAGAACCTCGAGCACTACATCAAGCGGCTGGAGACGCTCGAGCAGCTCGCGGCGAGCCACGCCGGCGTCGACAAGGTGTACGCGCTGCAGGCCGGCCGTGAGATCCGTGTGCTCGTCAAGCCGCAGGAGATCGATGACGACGACGCCGTCCTCCTGTCCCATCAGATCGCCCGCGAGATCGAGCGCCATCTCGAGTACCCGGGGCAGATCACCGTGACGGTGATCCGCGAGAGCCGCGCCGTCGATGTCGCAAGCAACAAGCTGGACCAGCGCCGCGCCTTCCGCGCGGTCGACGCCGCCTGAGCCACGGAAGCGTCCGACACCCGCCGGGTGTCTGACACCCTTGCCTTTGGGGATCGAACGGGCGTTGTCCCTCGCTCCTCGACGCTACCCTTCCGGGCGTGCGCCGGTACCACGTGACGACGTTCGGCTGCCAGATGAACGCCCACGACAGCGAGCGGATCAAGGGCATGCTCGAGGAGCTCGGTCTGGGGGAGGCGGCCACGCCGGCCGAGGCGGACGTCGTCGTCTTCAACACCTGCACGATCCGGGAGAAGCCCGACACGAAGCTCGCGGCGTACCTGGGCGAGGCTGCAGCTCGCAAGCGCGAGGATCCCGAACGCGTGATCGCGGTCGGCGGCTGTTACGCCGAGGCGCAGAGCGAGCGGCTCTTCGAACGCTATCCGGCGGTCGACGTCGCATTCGGGCCGGGTTCGATCGCGCACCTCGGAGAGTGGCTCGGCGCGGGCGGTGTCGGGATCGCACGTGGCCGCTTCGGGCTCGACAGCCGGGAGTTCGCGGCGGAGCTCCCGACGCACAACGAGCGGCTGTTCCAGGCCTGGGTGCAGGTGTCGATGGGCTGCAACTCGAAGTGCTCGTACTGCATCGTCCCGGCGGTTCGCGGCCGCGAGCAAAGCCGCCGCCCGGGGGAGATTCTCGCCGAGGTGCATCGGCTCGCCGCGGGCGGCGTCCGCGAGCTGACGCTGCTCGGCCAGAACGTCA
>JBOGZX010000089.1:0-3236 GCA_050697615.1 Gaiellaceae bacterium | reverse complement strand
AGGCAGCTGCCCGCCCGCGACGAGGCGCGTCGCGTGCTCGCGCGGCTCGTCCTCGCGGCCGCCGGCGAGGTGACGGCCGCGGACGTAGGCGCCGTGCTGGGCTGGCGGCGCCGTGAAGCGGAGGCGGTGCTCGACGAGATCGCCGAGAGCCGTCCGGGCGCCGGCTTCCGCATCTGGGTCCGTCCCTAGACTGGCCACGTGACGATCGCGGAGCTGGCGGAGGACCGGGTCGTCGAGGCCGTGTACGCGGTGCGGACGAAGCGCAAGCTGCGCACGCGCGGCGGGGCGTCGTACCTCGCGCTCGAGCTCGTCGACCCGACCGGGCGGATCGAGGCTCGCGTCTGGAACGACGTCGAGCTGCTCGACGGCCGTTTCGCCGAGGGCGACGCGGTGCGAGTCCTGGGCCGGGTGGAGCGGTTTCGCGACCGTCTCCAGCTGGACGTGCGGTCGCTGGAGGCGGCCGAGGCCGATCCAGCAGCGCTCACGCCCGTGATCCGCCGAGACGCCGACGAGCTGGAGGGCTTCCTCGAGTTTCTCTCGTCGGAGGTGTCGCATGCGGGACTCTCTGCCACCGTCCGCTCCGTGCTCGCCGAGCGCGACCTGCGCGCGTACCCCGCGACGCCGGAAGATCACCACTCCTACGCGGGCGGGCTGCTCGAGCACACGGTCGGCGTGGCGACGCTGTGCCGTGAGACGGCGCAGCTGCATCCGCGCCTGCGGGCCGACCTGCTCCTCGCGGCGGCTCTGCTGCACGACGTCGGGCGGACGCTCGAGCTCGGGCGCGGACCGGCCTTCGCGCCCACCGATGAGGGGCGGCTCCTGGGTCACGTGCACCTCGGGCTACGACTCGTCGAGGAGCGGGCCGAGAAGCTGACCGCAGCGCAGCGCGCGGAGCTGCTCCACTGCATCGCCGCACATCACGACGCTCGTGCCGCGCGCACCGCGGAAGCGGCCGTGCTGTACCACGCGAACCAGCTCGACGCCGTCGCCGCCACCCGCCGCGTCGATTGACCGCGCTGGCACTGGCGCTCGGCGCGAGCCTGGCGTGGGGCGTGTCGGACTTCGTCGGGCCGTTGCTCAGCCGCGGCCTCGGAACGCTGCGCGTCCTGCTCTGGGCCCAGGTCGGCGGGGTCGCCGCGCTCGGCATCGCCGTCGCGATCCGCGGCGACGGGCCGGCCGGCTGGCAGGTGTTGTTCGCGATCGCGGCGTCGTTCGGCGGGATGCTCGGCCTGTTCGCCTACTACCGCGGCATGAACGTGGGTGCGATGAGCGTCGTCGCGCCGATCGCGGGCGTCTCCGCCATCGTTCCGGTGGCCTTCGGGATCGCGACCGGCGACAGACCGTCGGCAGTACAGCTCGGAGGTGTCGGCTGCGCGCTCGCGGGAGTCGGCCTCGCCTCGGTCGAGCACCAGGACGGGACACGCCGGATCGCCGCCGGGGTCGGGCTGGCGCTGCTCGCGGCGGTCGGCTTCGGGTTCTACTTCCCGTGGATGCACGCGGCCGGCGAGGTCGACTTCTGGTGGGCGTCGCTCGTGTTCCGTCTCACGGCGCTGCTGATCGTCGTGGCCGCCGTGGCGAAGGAGCGACCACCGCTGAGGCTGCGGCCGCGGGAGCTCACGATCGTCTGCGCGGTCGGGATCGGCGACACGGTGGGCAACGTGCTCTTCGCGGCGGCCTCCGGTCACGGCCTCGTCAGCCTCACCTCGGTGCTCGCCTCGCTCTACCCGATCGTGACCGTCCTGCTCGCGGCCGCTGTCCTGCGCGAGCGCGTCGCGCCGATGCAGCGGGCGGGGATCCTGCTGACCCTCACGGGCGTCGCCCTGATCGGCGCGTGAGCCGGGAGTAACCCTCGGCGGTCTGACTCGAGTCAGACTCGAGTCTGACCTGAGTCTGACCTGAGTCTGACCTGAGTCTGACGCCGGCCCCGCGTCTCCGCGGGCTCCCGGCGAGGGTTCCCTTGTCCGATCGGGACAGCCGTGCGCTGCCTCGCAAACGCCGATGGGACAACGGTTCGTATCCCTTCCGTCACGCCGTCGTCACGAAGACGTGGGTCAGACTCGAGTCTGACTCCCTGCCCGGCGCTTGCGGTCGGGATCAGACGTTGAAGCGAACGTTCAGGACGTCGCCGTCCCGGACGACGTACGTCTTGCCTTCGAGCCGCTGCCGGCCCCGCTTCGACACTTCGGCGTGGGAGCCGGCGGCGACCAGATCGTGCCAGTCGACGACCTCGCAGCGGATGAAGCCGCGTGCGATGTCGGTGTGGATCGCGGCGGCCGCGTCGAGCGCCGTCTGCCCATTGCGGAGCGTCCAGGCGCGCGTGTCCTGCTCTCCGGCGGTGAAGAACGTGATCAGGTCGAGCGACTGCGCCAGCCTGCCCGCAACCTCGTCGAGAGCCGATGCGGCGCCGTCGCGAAACGCGGCGGCCTCCTCGTCGGGAAGCTCCGCGAGCTCCGCCTCGAGCTTCAGGTCGATCCCGCCCGGACCGTTGACGAGAGCGATCACGGGCTTGGTCGTGAGCGGCTCGAGCTCCCCCGGCAGGTCGCCGGGATACTCCGAGAGCGCGCCGCCCGCATCGACGTGCGCGAGCACCTTCCGGAGCGCCTCGGCCTCCGTCCGGATCTTGGGGTCGCCCGACTTCGCCTGCTTCACGACCCGTTCGAGCCGGCGCTCGACGTGATCCCGGTCTGCGACCAGCAACTCCAGCTCGAACGTCTCGAGATCGGCGTCCGGGTTCGCGACCGGGCCGAACCCTCGCAGCACGACGAGCAGCGCGTCGACCTGCCGCAGGTTGCCGAGCTGCGCGGCGCCCGAGCCGGCGATGTCCTGCACACGGATCGTCGCGGGCGTGACCTTGCGTGCGTTCACGACGCGGGCAAGTGCGTGCAGGCGCTCGTCCGCGATCGGCGCCACGCCCACGTTCGTCTTCCCGTACTCGCCGCCGCCCGCCCTGGTGAGCGCGGTGAAGAGCGACGTCTTCCCGCTGCCGGACGGGCCGACGATGCCGACCTCGAGCGCCACGGTGGGAGGCTACCTGGGGTCTGCTCCGGCCTCGCGCTGCTCGAGTTGCTTCTGCAGCGAGACGAGCGCGCGATGCTGGAGCGACTTGATCGCACCCTCGGTCTTGTCGAGGATGGTGGCGACCTCTGCGTTCGGGAGGTTGAAGACGAACTTCAACGTCAACACCTGCTGCTGCTCGGGCGAGAGCCGGTCGATCAGCTTCAGCATCGACTCCCGGC
>JBOGZX010000088.1:0-8128 GCA_050697615.1 Gaiellaceae bacterium | reverse complement strand
CTCGAAGGCCAGTGCGACCCCACGGCGGAGCTCGTCGTCGTCGTGTGCCTTGGTGATCCCGACGCTCGAGCCGAGCCGCGCCGGCTTCACGAACACCGGATAGCCGAACGGGTTGCGCGCCTCGTCGCCTAGGCGCAGCGTGATGTTCTCCGTGACCGGAACGCCGCGGTCTCGCAGCACTGCCTTGAACACGTCCTTGTCCATGCAGAGCGCCGAGCCGAGCACGCCCGCGCCGACGTAGGGCACGTTCGCGAGCTCGAGCAATCCCTGCACCGTGCCGTCCTCTCCGAACGGCCCGTGCAGCACCGGGAAGACGACGTCGACGCCCGCGAGCGCGCCGGCGACCTCGCGTCCCGGCAGCCGCTCGAGCTCCGAACCACCCGATGCTTGTAACAGTCTGTTACTAGCTGGTGGGGGTTCGAGCGTCCAGCGGCCGTCGCGGTCGATCTGCACCGGCACCACCTCGTGGCCGTTCCGCTCGAGCGCCTCGATCACGCTTGCCGCCGACGCCAGCGAGACCGCGTTCTCGCTCGAGCGACCGCCGAGGATCACGGCGATCCGGCGGCTCACGGCGTCGTGGTCGTCCCGGTCGACGTCGTCGGCGTCGTTCCGGTGGTGGTCGTACCGCCGCCGTCGCCGCCCGGCGTGCCCGAGGAGAGCTGGCCGATCGTGATCGACACCACCTCGCCCGCCTTCGCGTCGGCTCCCGGCGACGGGTCCTGGCTGATCACGATGCCGTCCTGGCTCGGATCGGTGACGGGCACGTAGATCACCGCGGGCGTCAGCCCGGCGCCCTCCAGGATCGACGACGCGTCGGCCTGGTTCTGGTTCCGCACGTCCGGGATCTGCGTCGTCGCGGGCCCCTTCGAGACCGACAGCGTGATCTTCGAGCCGTTCGGCACGGGCGTTCCCTGCGGCGGATCCTCGGCGATCACCACGCCCTGCGCCGCCTGGTCGGACTGGACGTCGACGCGGCTGACGACGAAGCCCTGCCCCTCGAGCGCCGACTTCGCGTTCGCGTACGGCTGCCCGGTCACGTCCGGCACCGGTACGGGCTTCGCCCCCCGCGAGACGTTGATGTGGATTGTCGTGTTCGTCGTCACGAGGTCTCCTGCGTGCGGCTGCTGGGCGGTGACCGTGTCGGCCTGCTCGCCGGAGTAGATGCGGCGAATCTTCGGATTCAGGCCCAGCCGCGCCAACGCTGTCACCGCCGAGTTCACGTCCTGTCCGACGACGTTGGGTACCCGTACCTTCGGCGGCCCGTTCGACACGGTGAGCGTCACCGTCGAGCCGCGGCCGACCTTCGAGCCTCCGCCGGGATTCTCGCCGGACACCTGTCCCTTCGGGACAGAGTCGCTCGGCGCGCGCAGCACCCTCGGGCTCAGCCCTGCCTGCCGGAGCTTCAGCACCGCCAGCTCCCGTTGCAGGAGCATCACGTCGGGAACGGCGACCGGCTTGTTCTTGTTCAGCTGGTCCTGCACCTTCATGTAGAGGAACCAGCCGCCGACGCCGGCCGCGATGATCAGCCCGAGCGCGAGCAGCCACGGCCAGACGGAGCGGCCCGGCGGCGGCTCCTCGTAGTCGTAGTAGGGCGTCGGAGGGCGGTAGACGGGCGGGGCCGGCGGCGCGACGGCACGCGGCCGCGTCACCATCGTCTGCGCTGCCGTGACGCCCGCTCCGGAGAGCACCTGCGTCATCGCGTCCTCGGTCTCGCGCGAGACGGCGACGCCGCGTGCGACGCGCGCCAGATCGGCGTCCATCTCCTCGGCCGAGCCGTACCGCTGGTCCGGATCCTTCGCGAGCGCGCGCATGACGACCGCGTCGAGGTCGTGCGGCACGCCCTCGCGCAGCTCCGACGGCGGTGACGGCACCTGCGAGAGGTGCTTCATCGCGATCTCCACCGGCGTGTCGCCCGTGAACGGCACCTTTCCCGTCAGCATCTCGTAGAGGACGATCCCGAGCGAGTAGAGGTCGGAGCGCGGGTCCACCGGCGCGCCGCGAGCCTGCTCGGGCGACAGGTACTGCGCCGTCCCGACGATCGAGCCGGCCTCCGTCATCTGCGAGGTCCCCGACCGCGCGATCCCGAAGTCGGTCACCTTCAGCCGCCCGTCGCCGCCCACGATGATGTTGTGCGGCTTGATGTCGCGGTGGACGATGCCGTTGCGGTGCGAGAACGAGAGCGCGCCGAGGATCTGGCGCGCGTAGTCGATCGCGATCGGGATCGGCGTCGGCCCGTTGCGGACGAGCAGCTCCTTGAGCGTGCGCCCGTCCAGGTACTCCATCGCGATGTAGTACGTCCCCTCGGCACGGCCGCGGTCGAAGATCGACACGATGTTCGGGTGGTTCAGGCCCGCGGCGCTCTGCGCCTCCCGCCGGAACCGTTCGACGAACTGCTCGTCGGAGGCGTGCCGGTCGTCGAGCAGCTTCAGCGCGACGCGGCGACCGAGCTCCTGGTCCTCCGCCAGGTAGACGTCGGCCATTCCGCCCGAGCCGAGCTTGCGCTTGATCACGTAGCGCTCGTCGAAGATGCGGTCGATCAGGGTGTCTGACGTGGACATACGAAGAGGGCTACTTGTTCGACGCCGCCGGAAGAATGGCCTCCATCAGCTGCTTCGCGATCGGAGCGGCCACCGAGCCGCCGAATCCGTTCAGCTGGTGCTCCAGCACCACGGCGCCCGCGACCTGCGGATTGTCCGCGGGCGCGAAGAAGATGAACCAGGCGGTGTAGACGTGGTTCAGGCCGGTCTCCGCGGTTCCCGTCTTGCCGGCCACCTTGATTCCAGGGATCGCGGCCGCGCGTCCGGTGCCTCCGGTCACGACCGCCTGCATGAACTGGTTCAGGATCGCGGCCGTCTTCGGCTTCATCGCCCTGCGCCACTTGCGCGGCTTGAACTTCACCAGAGTGTGGCCGCCCGGCGCCGTCACCTTCTTGACGAGCTGCGGCTGCATGATCACGCCGCCGTTCGCGACGGCGCCCGCGACGAGCGCCATCTGCAGCGGCGTCGCGAGCAGGTGCTCCTGCCCGAACGCCAGCCGTCCCGGGTCGACGATCGACGGGTTGTCATAGAGCGCGCGCTTCGAGTTGTAGAGCCCGCTCGCAGCGACCTCGTCGGACGGCAGCTCGAGCGGCGGTTTCGAGTAGAAGCCGAAGTCCTTCGCCTCGTCGAGGATCTTCTTCGCGCCGAGCGCCTTGCCGATGTTGCAGAACACCGCGTTGATCGAGTGCTCGTAGGCCTCGAGGAAGTTCACGTTGCCGTAGCTCTCGGCGGTCTGGTCCGGGTTGAGCGCGTTCGAGACCTTCTTCCCGTACTCGGTGCAGTAGCCCGGATCGTAGAAGCGGGAGTCCTGGGTGTAGACGCCGGCGTCGAGCCCGGCCGCCGCGGTGACCGTCTTGAACGTCGACCCCGGCGAGTACAGCCCCTGGGTGGCGCGGTTGAGAAGCGCCGATGACGATCCCGGGCATGCGCTCGGCGAGTGCAGGATGCTCGCGTAGCCCTTCCCCGACTCGATCTTGTTCGGGTCGTAGGTGGGCGACGACGCCATCACGTACACGCGCCCGGTCTTCGGGTTGAAGGCGACCGCGGCGCCGCAGTTGCCACGCAGCGCGGTCTCGGCGATCTTCTGGGCCTTGACCCGCAGGTTCAGCACCAGGTTGTTGCCGGTGACGGTCGTCCCGTTCAGCTTGTCGGTCAACTTGCTCCAGATCGTGCCGAGATTCGCGTTGGCCGCCGTCAGGTAGGCGTTCTCCGAGAGCTCGAGACCGGCGCGCGAGCGGCCCTGGGTGGAGTAGCCGACGGTCTGCGAGGCGAATCCGTGGGTCGGATAGCGACGGAAGTACAGCGTCTCCCCGCCCTGTTTCTTCCCGGTGTTCGCGGCCAGCACGGTCTTGCCGTCCGACGCGTAGATCAGGCCGCGCCTGATCCTGAACTGCGCGACCCGCTCGATCGCGTTGTCCTGGCGCGCGGCGAGCCCGGGCGCGGCCCAGACCTGCCAGTACGTGGTGCCGACGATCAGCGCCGCCAGGAGCAGCAGCGCGACGAGGGCGACGCGGGAGATCTGCTTGTTCATGTCGCGTTCGCCCTGTTCGACACCAGCAGCAATCCCGCGAGCAGGACGAAGTTCGCCACCACCGACGACCCGCCGTACGAGACGAACGGCAGCGTGATCCCGGTGAGCGGGATGATTCGCAAGACGCCTCCCACGATGATGAACGTCTGCAGCGCGAACCCGAACGTCAGGCCGGCGGCGAGTAGCTTCGAGAAGCCGTCGTCCGCCTGCAGCGCGATCTTCATCCCGCGCGCCACGAACAGCATGTAGACAAGCAGCAGCGCGGCTGCCCCGATCAGCCCGAGCTCCTGCGCGAGCGCCGAGTAGATGAAGTCGGTGTTGAGGTACGGGATCAGGCTGGCGCCGTCGGCGCTCTTGAACGTCCCACGGCCGAGGCCGGCGCCGGGAAAGCCGCCGTTCGCGATCGAGTACAGCGACTTGACGAGCTGGTAGCTCTGGCAGTCCTGGCGCAGCGCCATGCCGCCCGTCGTCGGGCAGAACACTTTCTGCGTCGTCCACGGCTGCAGCCAGATCGTGACGCGCTCGTGGACGTGCGGGATCCTCTGCTCGGCGACGAAGCCGCCGGCGCAGAACAGCCCCAGACCGACGACGACGAAGGACAGCCGGGCGGTCGCGACGTAGAGCATCGCCAGGAAGATCCCGAAGTAGAGGAGGCCGGAGCCGAGGTCGTTCGACGAGACGAGCACCAGCATGCAGGCGCCCCAGATCACGAGCAGCGGCCCCACGTCCTTCGGCCGCGCCTGTGCGAGCACCTCGCGCTTCTCCCGCAGGTAGGCGGCGAGGAAGACGATCAGGAAGATCTTCGCGAACTCGCCCGGCTGGAAGTCCAGTGGGCCTGCGTGCACCCAGAGGCGCGCGCCGTTGATCGTCGTGCCGAGACCGGGCAGCCGCGGCAGGAACAGGAGCACGATCGCGCCGATGCCGAACACGTACTTGAACTGCTCGAGCACGCGGTAGTCGCGGCGCAGCCCGAACAGCGTCACGGCGAAGAGGCCCACGCCGATCACGATCCAGAGGCCCTGCTTGAAGGCGTCGCTCGGCCCGAGCCGGTAGATCTCGGTGACGCCGACCGCGGTCAGCAGTCCCGCCATCGGCAGGAGGTAGGGGTCGGCGTTCGGCGCGGCGATCCGCGCGACCAGGTGGGCGGCGAGGTACAGGGCGAAGAAGAACAGCGCGTAGCTGAGCGATCCCCAGCTGACGAGCGACTGTCGCGCGATGTAGACCGAGGCGAAGCCCGTTCCCGTGAGCACCCCGACCACGGCGAGGTACAGCAGCTCCCGGTTGCGAAAGGAGAGGCCCGTCAGTGTGCGAGCCCCCACCAGACGAGCACGAGGATGAGCAGGACCAGCGCCGCGATCACGAGGAGCGCCGGCAGTCGCGCCGGAATCGGCGCAGGCTCCGCCGGGGCGCCGGCGGTCGCCGCCCGTACCTCGGCGGCCGGCACGACCATCGTGTCGACGGGCGGCTCCGCGGCCGGTGGGGACGCGGCCGGTGGGGACGCGGGCGGCGGAGGCCCGGGCGGCGGAGGCGCGACGCGATCCTCGGGGTGCATCGTGTCCTCGTCGTCCGGCGCGAGCACGGACTCGCGCGTGGGCGCATCCGGCTCGCCTGCCGCATCGGCCCCGTCGTCCTCGACGCGGAACAGGACCGCGGTGATGTTGTCGTCGCCCCCGCCGCGGTTCGCCGCGCGGATCAGCGACGCCGTCGCCGCATTCAGGTCGTTCGCGTGCCGCGCGACGATCTGCTCGATCGTCGCGCCGTCCACGTAGGACGAGAGGCCGTCGCTGCAGAGCAGGAAGACGTCGCCGGGCCGCGCCTGGACCGAGAACGTGTCGACGTCGACGTCGGGATCGGTTCCGAGGGCGCGCGTGATCACCGAGCGCTGGGGATGCACCTCGGCCTCCGCCGGCGACAGCTCGCCGCGCCGCACCAGCTCCGCCACGAGCGAGTGGTCGTCGGTCAACTGCTCCAGCCTGCCGTCGCGAAGGAGGTAGCCGCGGGAGTCGCCGACGTGTCCGATCGTCACGGAGCCCGCCGGATCGACGAGCGCGACCGTGATCGTCGTTCCCATCCCCGACGCGGCGGCGTCGCTCGTCGCGCGATCGTGGACGCGGCGGTTCGCCTCCTGGATCAGCTCCTCGATCCGACTCGTGCCGGCGCCGTTCCCGTGACTCTCCTTCAGCGCCGCGGCCGCGAGGCCGGACGCCACCTCGCCCGCCTGGGCGCCGCCCATGCCGTCGGCGACGGCGAACAGGGGCGGCGTGCAGACGTAGGAGTCCTCGTTGCGCCGGCGCTTGCGCCCCGTATCGGTCTTCCCCGCGGCCTCGGCGATCCTCACGGCTCGAACCTCAGGTCGGTCTCGCCGACGCGGACGACGTCGCCGGGCGTGAGCCGCCGCTCGCGCGTCAGGCGGATGCCGTTCACGAAGGTGCCGTTCGTCGAGCCGATGTCCTCGATCCAGACACCGTCCCGGCGCGGCTCGAAGCGGGCATGTCGCGACGACGCGTACTCGTCGGCTTCGATCGGAACGTCGTTGTTCGAGCCGCGGCCGACCGTGAGCGGCGTCGAGGCCAGGCGGTACATCTCCCCCTCCCGAAGCGCCGGGCTGGCGAGCACGACGAGGCGCCCCAGCTCGCGCGTCGACGGTTGCGCGATCAGCTCGGCGGCCTGCTGCGGCGCCAGAATCAGCGACTCCTGCGGCAGCCGCAGGTCGCGCGCGGCCGAGCGCACGATTCGCCAGATGAAGAGGTACAAGAGGACGAGGAACGCGATCTTCAGGGCGAGGAGCGTCGTCTCGACCTGGGCCGAGGCCAGCTCCGCCGTCACTGCAGCTCCCGCGTGAAGGTGATCTCGGTCGAGCCCATCGTGAAGCGCGAGCCGTCCTCCAGCTTCAACCGCTTGACCCGCTTGCCTCGTACCTCGACGCCGTTCGTGGAGTCGAGGTCGACGAGCCAGTAGGCCGAGCCCTCCTGCCGCACCTCGGCGTGCCGCCGCGAGACGTTCGGGTCCTTCACCTGCAGGTCTGCGTCCTTCGACCGGCCGAGCACCGCGCGCTGCCGTGTCAGCTCGTGCCGCTTTCCGTCCCAGGTGAGCACCGCGACCTCGCGCTCGATCCCGAGCTCGACGGGCGAGGCCGCCTCGGTCGGCTGCGCCGCCGCCTCGGGCTTGTAGATCATCGTCGCGCCGGGGCTCGGATCGCCGCCCGGCCCGCCGGCCGTCGCCGCGTCACTCTGCACCATCCGTGTCGCGATTCCGAACACGCCGAGGTCGAGGTCGTCGTCCGTCGCGAGCTCCACACGCGGCGGGCTGAGCAGCGCGTAGCTCTCGCGCCGGGCGTGCTCGGCCAGGTACTCCGACAGCTCGTCGGTCAACTGGCGCTCGTAGCTCGAGAACTGCTCGCGGTCCTGTGTCGAGAGGTAGACCGTGTACTCGTTCGGCACGTACACCCGCGAGACCGACACGTTCTTGTGGTCGTCCATCTCCTTGACCAGCTTCCGCGCCAGCTCGACCGGCTGCACGTTCGTCCGGAAGGCTCGGCCGAAGACGCCCTCGAAGAGCGACTCGAGCTTCGATTCGATGCTGCGGAGAACAGGCATGGGGTTGGGCCCGGGAGTCTCTTTCCGGAAACGCGAAGTCTACGGCGTCAGCGACGCTGTTCGAGCGCCAGGGCGGCGGCCGTGAGCCAGGCGGCGCCGGCGAGGGGCAGCACGGCCGCCGCCGGTGCGGCGAACGCCGTCGCGGCGAGCAGCGCCGCCCCGAATCCGGCGGCCGCCCAAGGCCCCTTGTGGCGCAGCGACGGAAGCACTGCTGCAGCGGCGGCCAGGATCAGCGCCTCGGTGACGAGCGCCGGATGGGCGGCGAGCTGCGACCAGAGGGCGCTTGCGACGGCGGTCGGTCGGTTCGATCCCGTCACGCCGAGCCCGAGCGGCGGCGTCGATCCGTCGAACGGCAGTGCGGTGTGGCGCAGCCCGGCGACCACCGCCGCCAGCAGCACGGCGACCGCGACAGTGGCGGCGCGGCGTACGCGGCCTCGGGCAACCTGGGCGGCGACCGGCAGTAG
>JBOGZX010000087.1:0-2748 GCA_050697615.1 Gaiellaceae bacterium | reverse complement strand
GGTCGCGGCGACCCTCGCGCCGGCCGCCGACGCGAGCTGCACTGCGAGGGTGCCGACGCCGCCGCCTGCGCCGTGGATCAGCACCGGCTGCCCCGCCTCCAGCGAGCCGTGACGGAAGAGCCCTCCCACGCAGTGAGACCCGCTGGCGTCACCGTCGCCGCGGCCGCTCACGGCGTGGACGCGGACGAGCTGCATACTCAGCCCCTTCCTCCGCCGCTCCGCAGCAGCTCCGCCAGGACGACGGCACCGTTGTGCTCGGTATCGCGCGCGCCGTAGACGAGCGTCACCGTGCCCTTGCGTACGCGCTTCCGCAGCTCCTGCAGCTCCTGGTTGCGCGCCACGAGCTCCTCGCGGTAGCGGCGTCGGAACTCGTCGAAGCGGTCCGGGTCGTGTCCGAACCAGCGGCGCAGCTCCGGCGTCGGCGCGAGCTCTTTCGCCCACTCGTCGAGGTGTGCCTTCTCCTTGGTCACTCCGCGCGGCCAGAGGCGGTCGATCAGGATCCGGTAGCCGTCGGACGGCTCCGACTGCTCGTAGGCGCGCTTGATCCGGATCGCCATGACTACTCCTTCCGCTTCGGGTGGACGATCACGACGGGGCAGGCTGCGTGGTGGGCGACCTGCTGGCTGACCGAGCCGAGCAGCAGCCCGGCGAAGCCGCCGTGTCCGCGAGAGCCGACCACGAGCAGGTCGGCGCCGCGCGACTCGTCCACCAGCACGGCACCGGGCGCCCCTTCGACGACCCGCCGCTCGATCTCGACGTCTTCCTGCTCCGGGAGCGCCTCCGCGATCGCGGCCTCGAGTGACGCCTCCGCCGCGTGGTGAACGTCGCCCAGGTCGACCCCGACGTTCGGATACGCGCCCTCGAACCCCGACGCGCCGACGTACCCGAACTGCCAGGCATGGACGGTGCAAAGGGTCGCGCCGCGCAGCTTCGCCTCCTCCAGCGCGAAGCGGAGCGCCTCCGTCGCCCCCTCGGAACGGTCGACGCCGACGACGATCAGGCTCACGGCCCGTCACCTCTTTCTCCGTAGATACGACCACAAGCGTAGGCGCTGTCGAGGAACTGCCGCCGGGCAAGCCCGCCCTCGGACCGAGTCTCTGCGGCATCATCCGCCGGCAGTCGCAGCTGCGGAGACCCAACGCTCCGAGCGATCAACCGCCGCAGACCATGCCCGACTCCGGTGGCGCGCGAAGCAGCCGCCCCCCGCGCGTGATAGATAGCGACGAGCATGTCCCGGACGTGCGCTCGGCTCAGGGTCGACTACGACCGCTCCCTCGCCGACCTGGTCGCGGCCGGCGGGTACGACCGCGCCAACGAGTACGTCACCGAGTCCCTCTTTCCGATCCTGGGCCGCGGCAGCGGCGACGTCGAGATCGTGCTGGTCTGCGTGGAGCGGGCGGCGTCGACCGAGGAGGTGCTGCGCGAGCTCGACCGGCCGGAGCTGCGGCTCGGGCGGATCGCCGAGCTGCTCGCGCTCGGGGCCGCGCAGCCGGAGCTACAGCGGTCGTTTCCGATCGTCGCACTCGGCTCGGCGGCGAGCTATCCACACGAGTACCGGCGGATCCCCTTCCTGTGGGGGTCGTCGCGCGTCCGCCACCTCGATCTGCGGTGGGATGAGCACAGCTGGGGCGCGAACATCCGCTTCCTAACGGTGCAGGTCGCCTGAGGGCGGCGTCTCGGAGAGGATCCGCCTGGCGCCGCGCCCGTGGGTGACGGACGTCCTTGCGAGCGAAGCCGCAGCCAATTGGAACGGTCCAGGTGATCCAAAACAATCGAACGTTCCGTCAGAGGTCGTAACATCACGACACCGTGAGGCTCCGACGGTCACCGCCGAACGACGCCTACCTCGAGCGGTCGATCGTCGATCCGACGCCGAGATCGTCAAGGTTTCGCCCACAGCCGGAAGACGTCCCGGCCCCGGCCACGTTCAGCGAGTCGCAGGAATGGACGTGCTGCCGGACGTCGAGGACGACCTCGAGTACCTCGTCGCAGCGATCACGCGGCGCACGCCGTCGATCGTCGAGGTGCGGCTCGAGCCCACGGCCGGACCGCTCCGGTTCGTCCCGGGCCAGTACGTGCTGCTCGGCGATCTCGAGTACCTCGTGCCGGTGCGCTCGTACTCGATCGCCAACGCGCCGCGGCCGTCGGGCGAGCTCACGCTCCTGGTGACGGAGGTCGGCGGCGGCGAGACGAGCGGCTGGGTTCATCACCGCCTGCACGCCGGAGACCGCGTGCTCGTCTCCGGGCCGTACGGGAGCTTCGTCGCCGGCCCGGAGCCGGAGGCGCCGGTGCTCTATCTCGCCGGCGGCTCGGGGCTCGCCCCCGTCCGCGCCCTGGCGGAGGCGGCCGCCGAAAGCGGCCGGCCGGAGCGGGCGACGCTCTTCTTCTCCGCCCGCACGGAGGCCGACCTGATCGACGCGGAGCGCTTCGCGCGCTGGGAGCAGGAGCGGCCCGGCTTCCGCTTCCTGCGCACGCTCACCGGCGCGAGCGGTCCGCCGCCGCTCGGCCGCATCCCTACGCTGCCGCCAGAGCTCTTCCCCGACCTCGGCCGGTGCGACGTCTTCACGGCCGGGGCTCCCGGCTTCGTCGACGCCTGCGCCGACGCCGCCCGCACCTGCGGCGTCCGGCCTGGGCACCTGCACACGGAAGCGTTCTTCGAGGAGCCGCAGCCGTGGAGCGGTGCGGCCCCTCGATGACGAAGATCTCCACCAAGACGGGCGGCGACGGCACGACCGGGCTGCTCTTCGG
>JBOGZX010000086.1:0-5769 GCA_050697615.1 Gaiellaceae bacterium | reverse complement strand
ACAACCTGCTGCTCGTCGCGCTCTGCCTGACCGTGCTGTGGGGTGTCCTGTTCCCGATCGTCACCCAGCTCGTGAAGGGCGAGGCGCGCACGATCGGGCGCCCGTACTTCGACTTCTTCCTGCGGTCGTTCGGCCTGCCGTTGCTCCTGCTGATGGGGATCGGGCCGCTGATCGCGTGGCGCCGGTCGAGCCCGAAGGCCCTCGGGCGGGTGATCGCGTGGCCGGCGGCGTTCGCGGTTGCGGTCGGTGCGGGCCTCGTGGCGGCAGGCGCCGGCTCGTCGAAGCCGGGCCTGATCGCGTACACCTTCTCGGCGTTCGTGCTCGGCACGATCGGCGTGGAGCTCTTCCGGGGCACGCGTGCGACGGGTTCGCTCTTCCGGCTGATCTCGCGCAACCGCCGGCGCTACGGCGGCTACGTCGTGCACGCGGCGGTCGTGCTGCTCGCGATCGGCATCGCCGGGTCGAGCGCTTTCGGCCACAGCGTCGAGCGGCGGCTCGCGCTCGGTCAGAGCATGACGGTCGACGGATACACGCTCACGAACCGCGGCGTCCGTGTCCGGGACACCGCGAACGCGATCGAGACCCGAGCGATCCTCGCCGTCAAGGGGCGATACAACGGCACGATCGAGTCGGGCGACAACCAGTACTTCAACCCGCCCGAGCCCTCCCGCCAGGTGGGCATCAAGACCGATTGGTTTCGCGCACAGGATCTCTACGTGATCGTCGACGAGACCGACCCGAAGACGCAGGTGATCCACACACAGGTGCTCGTGAAGCCGCTCGTCAACCTGATCTGGATCGGCGGCATCGTGTTCCTGCTCGGATCGGGGATCGCCGTGTGGCCCGACGCGCGCGAGCAGAAGCGGCTCGTGACGCGTCTCGCGCCCGCCCGCGCGTGACCCCGGTCGCACTGGTGCTCGGCATCGTCCTCGCGGTCGTCGTCGTCGTCGTCGTCGCGCTGCCCTTCCTGCGGGAGCCGGAGGCGGTCGACGACCGGCTCGACGCGCCGACGGAGGAGGACGAGCGGCGGCTGACCCTGCAAGAGGAGCGCGACCGTGCTCTGGCCGCGCTGAAGGAGCTGGAGTTCGACCATCGCACCGGCAAGATCACCGACGAGGATTACCATCGCGACCTCGGCCCGCTGCGGCGGGCGGCCGCGGGCGCGCTGCGCCGCGCCGACGACCGTTAGGCAGTGCGACAATGCCGGGTCGATCCTGTTCGCGAAAGGAGGCACACATGGGTAGGTCCTCTGGCGACCGTGCGGCCGAGGGACGCGCAGCGCAGCCGATCCCCGAGCCGGGACCGCCGCCCGACGAGGGCACCCCGCCGACGCCCCCGCCGATCCAGGAGCCGTATCCGCCGCCTGACGAGGGCACGCCGCCGAGCCTGCCGCAGGAGTAACCGCCGCCGGCAGCGAACTCTCGTCCATGCGGCGGCTGATGCTGGCACTCGTCGCTCTGCTCCTCGCAGCGGCGCCGGCGCTGGGCGGTGACGTCACGAAGAAGCACCAGGTCGACGCGAAGATCTCGTCGTTGCAGGGGACTCTGGCCTCGCACAAGCGGCAGGAGCAGGCCCTCCGCAACGAGGTCGCCGGCTACACCGCCCGCATCCGGGGGCTCGAGAGCAGGGTCGGCGACGTCTCGCTGAGGCTCGACACGCTGGAGGCCGACCTCGCGCTGCACCAGAAGCGGCTCGACGCGCTGAACCGCCTGTTCGCGCTCCAATCGCAGCGCTACAGCTTCCTCCGGAGCCAGTACCGCACCTCGATCCAGGTTCTCGATCGCCGGCTCGTGGAGATCTACGAGTCGGACCCGACCTCCACGCTCGACGTGTTCCTCGGCGCGGGGAACCTCCAGGACGCGCTCGACGAGGTCAGCTATCTGAACGACATCGGCGTCGAGGATCGGCGGATCGCGGCCGAGGTGGCGCAGGCGAGGTCCCAGGTGCGGGCGGCCAGGGCGACGACGAAGCAGGCCCGCTCGACCGTGGTCGGCGAGACCTCGGTGATCTCCGCGCGCACCGCACAGACGCGAGACGTGCGCGACGAGCTCGTCGGCGCGAAGAACGACCTCTCCTCGACGAGGCAGAAGAAGCTGACCGACCTGTCGCAGCTCACCGACGCGGAGCGTGCCGAGGTGGGGGAGATCGACGCGCTGCAGGCCGCGAGTGCGGCGATCGGCGAGCGGATCCGGGAAGAGCAGGCGCAGCACACCACGAGTGGCACCGACTCGACACCCTCCTCGGCGGGCCTGATCTGGCCGGTCAGCGGGCCGATCACGAGCCCGTTCGGCTGGCGGTGGGGGAGGATGCACCAGGGGATCGACATCGGCGTCGGCTACGGGACTCCGATCCACGCGGCCGCGGCCGGAACCGTCATCTACTGCGGCTGGGAGGAGGGCTACGGCAACTTCGTCGTGCTCGACAACGGCGGCAACCTTTCGACTGCCTACGGCCATCAGAGCCGGATCGCCGTCACCTGCGGGCAGCATGTGGACCAGGGGCAGGTGATCGGCTACGTCGGCTGCACCGGCCACTGCACCGGGCCGCACCTGCACTTCGAGGTGCGGATCGACGGAAACCCCGTCGACCCGCTCGGCTACCTGTGAGCGGGACTCGACCTACCAGCGGTACCAGCGGGCGCCGCGGCCTCCGATTCCGCGCACGAAGAAACCGATCAGCCAGATGATCGCGAGCGCGATCGCAA
Source organism: Gaiellaceae bacterium (assembly GCA_050697615.1). Classification (GTDB taxonomy): domain Bacteria; phylum Actinomycetota; class Thermoleophilia; order Gaiellales; family Gaiellaceae; genus PALSA-600. Next base: position 3,065 of record JBOGZX010000086.1, on the reverse strand, counting down.
CCCAGACCAGGAACTTGATCACCGCGAAGCCGACGATGAACAGCGCGATCACGACCAGCAGGACGAGCAGCAGCACGGGCACGTGGTCCCTCCCTGTCGAGGACTGGACGACCGTTCTGCCCAGACCCGCTCGCGCGTAACCACACCGCCCCGTTCCGCGTTTACCTCTTACAAAGCTTAGAGAACCGGCGAGGGGCGCGAGGAGGGCGTTCCTCGCCGAGCGATCGTCTCCCGACGAGCGGGCGCCCTCCCCCGGGGCGCCCGTGCTTCTTTCGTTCTTCGCCTCGGCGGCTCAGAGCCCGAAGATCTGGGCGAGCAGAAAGATGTTGAGGACGACGATCGCGGCGGCCACCGCACCCGAGACGACCGTCGTCAGCCGGCGGTTGACGAGGCGCCCCATGATGTCTTCGCGCGACGTGAAGTAGACGAGCGGAACCAGCGCGAACGGGATCCCGAACGACAGCACCACCTGTGAGACGACGAGGGTGCGCGTGGCGTCGAGGCCGAGGCCGATCACGACGAACGCGGGCACCATCGTCACGAGCCGCCGCAGCGCGACGGGAATCTGCCGCTCGACGAATCCCTGCATCACGACCTGGCCAGACAGCGTCCCCACGGCCGAGCTGGACAGCCCGGACGCGATCAGCGCCAGTGCGAAGAGCACGCTGGACGCCCCGCCGAGGATTGGCTCCAGCGTCCTGTGAGCGCCGTCCAGCGAGTCGACGTTCGTGCGGCCCTGCCGAAAGAACGTCGAAGCAGCCATCACGAGCATCGCCACGTTGATCGCGCCTGCGATCGTCATCGCGATCACGACGTCGATGCGCGTGTAGCGCAGCAGGGTACGTTCGTCCTCGGGGCTCTCCGGCACGATCCGATCCTGCGTGAGCGCCGAGTGCAGGTAGATCACGTGCGGCATCACCGTGGCGCCGAGGATGCCGACCGCCAGCAGGACGGCGCCGTTGCCGCCGAACTGCGGCACCACGGCGTGGCGGAGCACCGCGTGGTAGTCGGGCTTCGCGAACCCGAGCTCGGCGACATAGCAGGCTCCGATCACGCCGACGAGCGTCGCGATCACGGCCTCGAGCGCGCGCACGCCGAACCGCTGCAGCTCGAGGATGGCGAACGCCGCCACGCCGGAGACGAGGGCGGCCGGGAGCAGCGACATCCCCGTGAGCAGGTGGATGCCGACCGCGGCGCCGAGGAACTCGGCCAGGTCGGTCGCCATCGCGATCGCCTCGGCCTGGAGCCAGAGCCCGAACGATACGCGCGGCGGGAGCCGCTCGCGGCAGACTTCCGCGAGATTGCGCCGCGCCGCGATGCCGAGCTTCGCGGAGAGCGTCTGGATCAGCATCGCCAGCAGGTTCGCGGCAACGACAACCCAGACCAGGCGGTAGCCGTACTTCGAGCCGCCGGAGATGTTCGTCGCGAAGTTGCCGGGATCGATGTACGCCACGCACGCGATGAACGCGGGGCCGAGGAACGGGAGAATCCGGAACCGCGTGCGGTGGAGTGCCTCGTCGACCGTTCTGAGGCCTTCGGGGAGGGGAGCGCCGCGCGCGATCACCCCCAAAGTTTAGCCATGGCTAAAACCTAGGAGCGGACGAGCCGGAGGTCCGGCAGGTTCCGGTAGCGCTCGTCAAGCTCGAACCCGTAGCCGACGAAGAACTCGTCCGGAATCGTGAAGCCGACGTAGCGCACCGGCAGGTCGTCGACCAGTCTGCGGTAGGGCCGGTCGAAGAGCGTCGCGATGTGGAGCGAGCCGGGGCTGCGAAGCGCGAGTGAGCGGACGAGATAGTGCATCGTCAGCCCGGTGTCGATCACGGCGTCGACGAGCAGCACGTCGCGGCCGGCGATCTCGGTGTTGAGGTCCTTCAGGAACCTGATTCCCGCGTCTCCTTCGCCGTAGCCCGCGAGCTGTACGAAGTCGAGCGCGTGGTGTGCCGGCAACGACCGCGACAGGTCGCAGACGAACGGGATGCACGACTTCAGCGAGCCGACGAGCAGCGGCTCTCGGCCCTCGTAGTCGCGCAGGATCTCCGCGCCCAGCTCGCGAACGCGAGTGACGATCTCGCCGCCGTCGAGGAAGACCTCCGCGACGCGCTCGTCGTCGATGAAGCCCGGAGCCGGCGACGTGCTCAGGATGCTTTCCGCAGCCCGTACCGGGCCGCGAGCCGCTCGAAATCCCGCTCGTAGAAGAGCTTCACCTTGACGTGCGGGTACAGCTCCCGGATCTTCCGGAGCTTGCGGTTCTTGCGGGTGACGAGCGACTGCTTCATCACGGTCACCTCGAGGTACAGATCCTGGTCGGGAAGGTAGAAATCGGGCGTGAAGGCCTCGGTCACGCGGCCCTCCTCGTCGCGGGCGAGCACGAACGTCGTGGGCTCGTAGAGCCACGGGATTCCGTACCAGTCCAGGACCTTCGCGTACTCGAGCTCCACGGGGTTGGCGAACCGCGGCGGCTCCGCTCCGCAATATGCCTGGAAAACAGGCGTTTCCGGCATCACTCCAATCAGGGTAGCAACCGCTTCGGATGCTGCGACAAACCCTTTAGAGTCACTCACTCGGTGCCGCTGACGATCGCCCATCTGTCGGACCTCCATTGCGGTGCCCCGCACTTCGTTCCGGACCTGATGGAAAGGGCGATTGCCGAGATCAACGAGTTGAAACCGGAGATCGTCGTGTGCTCGGGCGATCTGACGACCTTCGGGTTCAAGGAGGAGTACGCCGCTGCGCGGCGCTACCTCGACCGGATCGAGTGCGACGCGTTCGTCGTGATCCCCGGAAACCACGACTCCCGCAACGTCGGCTACGTGCACTTCGAGGAGCTGTTCGGCGAGCGAAGCTCCGTGCTCCGGCGGAGCGGCGTCACCGTGGTCGCCGTCGACTCGACCGAGCCCGACCTCGACCACGGGCAGATCGGACGCGGCCGCTACGGCTGGATCGAGGAGCAGTTCGCCGCCGAGCCCGCCGACCTGCGGGTGTTCGTCCTGCACCACCACCTGCTGCCGGTCCCGGGCACGGGGCGCGAGCGCAACGTCGTCTACGACGCGGGCGACGCGATCGAG
>JBOGZX010000085.1:0-2744 GCA_050697615.1 Gaiellaceae bacterium | reverse complement strand
CCATCGAGGGTGAGCTGGAGGAACGTGGCCACGCCCGGGGGAACCTTGACGGATGGGCGGCCCGGTGACAACCCGGGCCGCCCATCTCGTTCGATTGTCCTTTGCCTATGCGACGAGCTTGTACGAGCCGTCGGGCTGGATCTTGAAGATGTAGAACTTCGCGTTCAGCGGATCGTTGGACTTCGTCGAGAAGCGGAACTTCCCGCCGAGGATCCAATTGTTGATCCGCACCTTCTTGACCTGGCGGAGCACGTCGTGCTTCGCCTTGATCGTGCCGTGGTCGGCGACGCACGCCTTCTTGATGGCGGTCATCATCACCTGCGTCGCGGCGTACGCGGGCGGCCCGAACGAGCCGACCGTCTTGCCGGGGTTGGCCTTCTTCCAGCCGGCGATGATGGACTTGTCGGCCGGGATGCCGGTGATGTCCGGCGCGAAGTTCGACACGTACGACCCCGGCACCTTGAACGCCGTGGAGTCGTTCGAGCCGTCCGAGCCGAACACCTTCGCCTTCTTGCCCTGCTCGATCAGCTGCTGCGCGAACGTCTGGGCATCCGGCGGCTTCTGGGTCGGGAAGAACACCACGTCCGCGTCGTTCGGGACCTTCGTCACGTACGCCGAGTAGTCGGTCGTCGTGTTCGGCGCCGAGAGACGCACGACCGAGACGCCGGCCTTCTTCAGCACGGCCTGGGCCGCGTTCGCCAGGCCGACCGAGTACGGCTCCTGGAAGTCCACGATCACGACCTTCTTCGCGTGCAGCTTGTCGATCATGTAGTGCGCGTCGGTCGGGCCCTGGATGTAGTCGCCCGGGACGACGCGGAAGAACGACGGCGTGCCGCTGTACGGCGGATTCTGGGACGCATCCCGCTTGGTGAGCGTCGTCTTGGTCGCCGACGGCGAGATCTGGGCGATCCCGGCCTGCTGGTAGGTCTGGGTCGACGCGACGGCGCCGCCGGAAGTGGCCGGCCCGATCACGCCGAGCACCGCCTTGTCGCCGACGTACTTCTGCGCCAGTGTCTGGGCGATCGACGCGCCCTGCTCGACCGGCGTGTCGCCGAGGACGAGCTGGACCTTCAACCCGAGGGGCTTGGCAAGCGTTTGCACCGCGTACTTCGCCCAGCTCTCCTGCTCCTCGCCGAGGAAGCCGGCACCGCCGGTGAGCGGGGTGACCAGGGCGATCTTCAGCGTGCCGTTGCAGCTGACCGCCTGCGACGTCGACGCGACGTTGGAGCCGCCGCTCGCCGTCGACGCCGCGATCGACGCGACGAGGACGGCTAGCGCCGGTCCGATGATCTTCTTCAATCCAGTTCCTCCTTCAGACGGGCTCAATGACTGCGTCCGCCTGGGGTGCGGGCCGCAACTCCGGGTTCGAGTCTCACATCGTGATCTCCGGGTGTCAATGGATCTGATCAAATCCACCGGGTAACACCGACACCACCCTTCGACCTTTGGACGACCGGGAGGCCCGTTTTGTTTGACATCGATGTCATCCGACCGACGGCAGCGACGCGATGAGATATGCGATGCACGCCGGGGAGAGCGCGGACGGCAAGCTCTTCGACGCCTCGCGCGGCTGCGAGCTCTTCTCGCAGCGCCTCGTGCGCGTCTCCGGCCCGGGCGCCGAGCGCGCCGAGCTCGATTGCGACGAGGTGCTCTACGTCCTCGAGGGGTCGGGGCGCGCGACGATCGACGGCGCCGGGCACGACCTACGGCCGGGCACCGCGGTCTTCGTCGCCCGGGGAACGCGGTGGTCGGTCGAGGGAGAGCTCACCGCTCTCTCCGTGCTCGTCCACTCCCCGCCGGAGGGATCGGCCCGGCACGCCGTGCTCGATCTGGCCGACGCGGAGCGCGACGACGCGACGGCGGGCAGGCAGTTCATCCTCGGCGCGACGCCGGCGGTCGGGTGCGCGTCGGTGACGCAGTTCGTGGGCCTGATCCCGCCCGGCCGGGCGCCCGACCACTTCCACATCTACGACGAGGTGATCTACGTGCTGAACGGCGAGGGCATGCTGGAGATCGACGGAGAGCGGGCGCCGCTTCGCGCCGGATCGTGCGTCCACCTGCCGGCGCGCCTCGTGCACTGCCTGGCGAACACGGGCGCGTCGGAGATGCGGGTGCTCGGCGTCTTCCGGCCCGCGGGCTCGCCCGCGGAGGCCTATTACCCCGACGGCACTCCCGCCGTCGTTCCGACGGAGGAGTGAGGAGCGAGATGCCGAGAATCGAGCGGTCTGCAAGCACGATCTGGGAGGGGAACCTCGCGCGAGGGAGCGGTAGCCTCGGCGCCGCGAGCGGCGCGTTCGCGGAGCTCGCGTTCTCGCTGGCGACGCGGGTCGGGGATCCCGACGGGAAGACGAGCCCGGAGGAGCTACTCGCGGCGGCGCATGCCGGCTGCTTCACGATGTCGCTCGCCGGGGAGCTGACGAAGGCAGGGACGCCGCCCGGCCGGCTCGACATCGGCTGCACGATCGTGATGGACGAGGTCGAGGGGCAGGGTCACCAGATCGTCGGCTCCCGGGTGACCGTGCGCGCCGCCGTCGACGACATCGACGAGCGGTTGCTCGACGCGGCGATCGAGCGGGCCGACGCGGAGTGCCCGTTCTCGGCGCTGCTGAAGCGCGCCGGCGCCGAAGTGACGATCGGCCGCGGCTGAGCCGGAGCAGGCCGCGCTGCGGCGTCAGCCGGCGAGCTCGGCGCGGATCTCCGCGCCGTGCTCGCCGAGCTCCGGCGGCCGGCGGCGCGTCGCCGCT
>JBOGZX010000084.1:0-1669 GCA_050697615.1 Gaiellaceae bacterium | reverse complement strand
CGGCTACGGCGGCTCGATGCACCTCTACGACATCGAGCGCGGCAACCTGGGTGCAAACGCCGTCGTCGGCGGTGGCCTACCGGCGCTCGTCGGGGCCGGGCTCGCGTTCAAGCTGCGCGACGAGCCGCGCGTCGCAATCGCGTTCTTCGGCGACGGGACGACCAACATCGGCACCTTCCACGAGTCGCTGAACCTGGCGCAGCTCTGGCAGACGAAGACCGTGTTCGTCTGCGAGAACAACCACTGGGCCGAGTCGACTCCGGGCTGGCAGCACTCGCCGGTGTGGGACGACATGTCGAAGCGCGCGCTGTCCTACGACATGCGGTCGATCAAGGTCGACTGCCATGACGTCCAGGCCGTGCACGACGCCGCGCACGAGGCGCTCGACCATGCGCGCTCGGGGCGAGGGCCGGTGTTCGTGGACGTGACGACCTACCGGATGCACGGCCATTACATCGGCGACCCGCAGGTCTACCGGACCAAGGAGAGTCGCGAGGAGGCCGCCGAGAACGATCCGATCACGCGCCTGCGCGACCGAATCGGCCTGAGCGACGACGACTTCGACGCACTCGACAACGAGGCGCACGGAATCGTCGACGCGGCGCTCGAGTTCGCGCGCAACGGCACCGACCCGAAGCCCGAAGACGCGATGAAGAACGTCTACGCCTGAGGCTCGAGATGGCGGAGATGACCTATCGCGAGGCTGTTCGCGACACGATCCACGAGGCGATGCGCGCCGACGACGACGTGTTCATCATGGGCGAGGACATCGCCGAGATGGGCGGCTCGATGGGCGTCACGCAGGGACTGCTCGACGAGTTCGGGCCGGAGCGGGTGCGCAACACGCCGATCTCGGAGGCCGCGATCGTGGGCACGGGAATCGGCGCCGCGATGGCCGGGATGCGCCCGATCGTCGAGATCATGTACGAGGACTTCCTGACGCTCTCGCTCGAGCAGATCGTCAACCAGGCGGCGAAGCACCGCTATATGTCGGGCGGGCAGGTGAAGGTGCCGCTGACGATTCGCACCCAGGGCGGCGCCGGCTGGTCGCCGGGCGCGCAGCACGCGCAGCAGCTCGAGGCATGGCTCGTGCACATCCCGGGCCTCAAGGTCGCGTTCCCCTCGACGCCCGAGGACGTGCGGGGGATTCTCTGGAGCGCGATCTACGACGACAATCCGGTGATCGTCTTCGAGCACCGGCTGCTCTACCCGGTGAAGGGCGAGGTGCCGGACACGATCGAGCCGATTCCGCTCGGCAAGGCGCGCACGGTCCGCGAGGGGACGGACGTCACGGTGATCGCGACCGGTCCGATGGTGCACCGCTCGGTCGACGCGGCGGCCGCGGCCGAGGAAGAGGGGATCTCGGTCGAGCTCGTCGATCCGCGCTCGCTGCAGCCGCTCGACGACGACGCGCTCGTCGCTTCGGTGAAGAAGACGAACCGCGTAGTGGTCGCGCACGAAGCGGTGACGCGCATGGGGTTCGGCGCGGAGGTCGCGGCGGTGCTGCAGTACAAGGCGTTCGACTACCTCGACGCCCCGATCGAGCGCGTCGGCGCGAGGTTCGTGCCGCTGCCGTTCGCGCCGGTGATGGAGGACTTCGTCGTCCCGAAGGCCGACGACGTGTTGGCCGCGATCAAGCGCACGGTAGGGAAGTAGAGTCACCCCATGG
>JBOGZX010000083.1:0-3635 GCA_050697615.1 Gaiellaceae bacterium | reverse complement strand
GCCCTCGAACTGCTCGAAGCCGCGCTCGGCGATCCCGACGCCACCCGCGTGCCCGTCGTAGACGAAGACCGTCGGCCCGCCGGTGTCCTGATGCACGTTCGTCGAGAGCCCGCCGATGTCCCAGCGGTCGCACATCGCCCACAGCGGCAGCAGGGCGATCAGCGCATGCTCGGCGGCGTGCAGCGTGCCGAGCAGCTTCGGCATCTCCTCGAGCTCATGGAGCTGGTGCGGCTCCGGCATGAACCACACCGCCTCGGTCGCGAAGGTCGTCGGGGGCAGGTCGAGCGGCACGAGCTCGATCCGCTGTTGCGAGCTGACGGTCTTGCGCTCGTAGCCGACGACGTGATCGGTCACCAGGATGTCGCCGAAGTGCAGGTCGAGCCCGAGACGATGCCCGGTGCGGTGTGCGGCGACGATCCCGGTCATGGTCTCGGTCTTCGCCTGGGTGTACCAGTCGCCGGCGAACGGCTCGACCACCGCGCGCAGGACGGTCAGGTCGAGCTCGCGGACGACGAACGAGGCGCCCCGGTGCAGGTAGATCGCCCCCTCGTGCACGGTGGTGTATGCACGCGAGCACTCGACGAGGCCGAGCACGGAGCCGGAGGCCGCGTCGACGATCGTGAACGAGTCCGGGTCGGACGAGCGCAGCGCCACGCGCGCGGCCGGATGATCCTTGCCGGCCCAGACGATCCCGGCGGGCGTCGAGCGCAGCTCCGGGTCGCTCCGCGCCGCCTCGAGCGCCTCCGGCCCGAGCAGGCCGGCGTCGCCCGGCGTCAGCGGCGCCTCGTACGCCGCGCTCCGGACGTGTCCCGCGAGCACCCGCGGGTTCGCGTGGTCGAGGATCGCCGCCTCGACGCGCCGCCCGAGCAGCTTGTCGGGCTCGCGCATGAAGAACTGGTCCAGCGCGTCGTCGCCCGCGACGAGCACGGCGAGCCCGCCCGCCCGGCGGCCTGCGCGGCCCCATTGCTGCCGCAGCGACGAGACGGTGCCGGGGAAGCCGACGGAGATGACGCAGTCGAGCAGGCCGACGTCGATCCCCAGCTCGAGCGCGTTGGTCGCGGTGACCCCCAGCAGGTCGCCCTCCTTCAGCCGCCGCTCGATCGTCCGCCGCTCCTGCGGGGTGTAGCCCGCTCGATACGGGGAGAGGCGTGTGTCGTCGCCGAGCCGCTCGGCGGTGAAGCGGTGGACGAGCTCGGCCGCGCGGCGGCTCTTCGCGAACGTGAGCGTGCGCACCCCGCGATCGACGAAGGCCGCCTGCAGCCGCGCGGCCTCGGCGAGCGACGAGGCGCGCAGGCCGAGCTCCGCATCGTGGAGCGGCGGGTTCCAGAGCACGACCGTGCGCTCCGTGCGAGGGGCGGCGTCGTCGCCGACCACGGTCACGCGGTCGCCGAGGAGCGAGGCACCGAGCTCGCCGGGGTTCGAGATGGTCGCCGACGCGAGCAGGAACTGCGGCTCGGAGCCGTAGATGCGCGCGAGGCGCCGCAGCCGCCGCAGGACGTTCGCGACGTGCGAGCCGAAGACGCCACGGTAGACGTGGGCCTCGTCGACCACGACGTAGCCGAGATTCGCGAGCACGTCGGCCCACCGGTCGTGGTTCGGCAGCACGCCGACGTGCACCATGTCCGGGTTCGTCAGGATCGCGTTCGCGCTCCTGCGGATCAGCGAGCGCTGCTCGACGGCGGTGTCGCCGTCGTAGATCGCAGGGCGCAGGCCGCGAAGCCGGTAGGCCGCGAGCGCCCGGAACTGGTCCTGCGCGAGCGCCTTCGTGGGGTAGAGGTAGAGCGCGCGCACCTTCGGCTGCCGCGCGATCGCGTCGAGCACCGGCAGGTTGAACGCGAGCGTCTTGCCGGACGCGGTGCCGGTGGTGACGACGAGGTGCTCGCCGCGCGCCGCGGCGTCCCAGGCGGCACGCTGATGCGCCCAGAGCTGCGGCACCCCGACGGCCTCGCGGACACGTGGGTCGAGCTCCTCCGGCAGCGGCGCCCGGACCGGCTCCCGCGCGGGCTCCGTGCCGAGGTAGGCGACCTCCTCGCCCTCCAGGAGCCCCTCGAAGCGCAGGGCCTCGACGCTCACGGCTTCGCGAACGCGAGCGCGAAGGTCTTCGGATACTCCCAGCCGTCGTCCAGCTCTTCGGCCGCCAGCAGGATGAGGCCCGAGAATGCGTTTAGGAAGGGACCGAGCGGCAGGTGGACGAAGGAGCCGAGCCGCATTCGCCAGCCGCCGGGCGTCGTGCCGGGCGAGATCGTGGAATCGTGACGGCCGGCCCTGCGATAGCCGTCGTGGAGGATTGGGATCCCGGTGTCCGTGTGTTCCTGCGTCGGCCCGACGAAGCAGGGGTGGTTGCCGACGTAGACGAGGCGTCCGCCGGAGCGGAGGACGCGCTTCGCCTCGCCGACGAGCCCCGGGAAGTCGTCCACGTCGGTGTGCGTGAACAGCGAGATGCATGCGTCGAACGTGGAGTCCGAGAAGGGCAGCGCGGCTGCGTCGCCGAGCGTGAGCTCGCCCGTTGCGTGCGCCTGCCTCGCGACTCTCAGCTGATCGGCGGAGGCGTCGATGCCGACCGGGATCCAGCCGAGGTCGGCGACGGCGGCGAGAAAGCGTCCGGTGCCGCAACCGAGGTCGAGGCAGCGGCCCCGGCCGCCTCCGAGCAGCCGGCGGAGCGACTCCTCCGCCAGCGCGTAGTACTCCCGATGCTCGTCTTGAAAGGCCGCGTAGTCCTGTGCGAGCCCGTCGTAGCGCGCCCCGGTCACAGGTAGTCGGCGAAGACCCGCGCGAAGTGCTTTCTGGGCCGCGCCCCGACCACCGTCTCCCGCACCTCGCCGCCCGAGAACAGGATCACGGTGGGGATCGAGAGCACTCCGTAGCGAGACGCGACGACGGGGTTCTCGTCGATGTCGATCTTCACGAACTCCATGCGCTCGGAGGTCGAGCCGAGGTCGTCGAGCACCGGTTCGATCGCCTTGCACGGCCCGCACCACGGCGCCCAGAAGTCGACGACCACGGGCCGCTCGGCCTGCAGGACCTCGCGATCGAAGGTCTCGTCGGTGACGGCGCGCACGGTTTCAGGTTAGTGATCTGGCCGGTGAGGTTGCCCGGTTCCTGGGTGGTCAGCAGCAAGCGATGCGAGGACGCGACCGAGGACGGCGCAGCGCTTCGCGTGATCGTGGGACGCGGGGCCCGGCGAACGTCGCCGGTCGCATCACTAACGGCGACCGAGGCGCAGCAGCGGCACGCGCCAGACGGCCTCGAGCACGATCGCACGGCTCATCTTCGACCGCCCCTCGGTGCGCTCGTCGAAGACGATCGGCACCTCCGCGATCCGAAAGCCGGCCCGCCGGGCGAGGTAGGTCGTCTCGATCTGGAACGCGTAGCCGCGGGCCGTGAGGGCGTCGAGGTCGATCGACTCCAGCACGCGGCGGCGGAAGCACTTGAACCCGCCCGTCGGGTCCTTCACGCCCATGCGCAGGAAGAAGCCGGTGTAGAGCGAGGCGCCTCGCGAGATGCCGCGCCTCAGCACGCCCCACGTGCCCACCCTGCCGCCGTGCACGTAACGGGACCCGATCGCCAGGTCGGCGCCGTCCTCGGCGGCCGCGATCAGCCGCGGCACGTCGGCCGGGTCGTGCGAGAAGTCGCAG
>JBOGZX010000082.1:0-6806 GCA_050697615.1 Gaiellaceae bacterium | reverse complement strand
GTCCTCCTCTATGCGAATTGCGCGTCCTCCGTGGATCCGTGGAGCGCGAGCGTCGACGATTCTCTGGACACGGTCTGCATCACCTTGTCGAAGTATCCCGCACCGACCTCCCGCTGGTGCCTGGTGGCGGTGTATCCCTCCGGCTCGAGGGAGAACTCGCGGTCCTGCAGCTCGACGTAGGCGCTCATCCCGCGGTCGCGGTAGCCGCGGGCGAGCTCGAACATGCCGGCGTTGAGCGAGTGGAAGCCGGCGAGCGTGATGAACTGGAAGCGGTAGCCCCAGTCGCCCAGCTGCTGCTGGAAGCCTGCGATCTGCTCCGCCGAGAGCGCCCTGCTCCAGTTGAACGACGGCGAGCAGTTGTAGGCGAGCAGCTTGCGCGGGTGCCGCTCGTGGACCGCCTGCGCGAACTCCTTCGCCTCGCCGAGGTCGGGCGTCGAGGTCTCGAACCAGAGCACGTCCGCATACGGCGCGTACGCCAGCGAGCGGGCGATCGCCGCGTCGAGACCGTCGCGCACCTCGTAGAACCCCTCCCCGGTGCGCCTACCGCTGACGAACGGCGCGTCGTAGGAGTCGACGTCGCTCGTCAACAGCGTGGCGCTGAGCGCGTCTGTGCGGGCAACGAGGACCGTCGGCACGTTCAGGACGTCGGCGGCGAGCCGGGCTGCCGCGAGCGTGCGGACGAACTGCGACGTCGGCACCAGCACCTTGCCGCCGAGATGCCCGCACTTCTTCTCCGCTGCCAGCTGATCCTCGTAGTGGACGCCGGCGGCGCCCGCCTCGATCATGCTGCGCATCAGCTCGTAGGCGTTGAGCACGCCGCCGAAGCCGGCCTCGGCGTCGGCGACGATCGGGGCGAGCCAGTCGGTGCCGTTCCGGCCTTCCGACCAGTCGATCTGATCCGCGCGGAGGAGCGCATTCGAGAGGCGCCGTACGACCTGCGGCACGGAGTTCGCCGGGTAGAGGCTCTGGTCGGGATAGGTCGAGCCGGCCAGGTTCGCGTCGGCCGCGACCTGCCAACCCGAGAGATAGATCGCCTGCAGACCGGCCCGCACCATCTGCACGGCCTGACCGCCGGTGAGCGCGCCGAGCGCGTTGACGTAGCCCTTCGCATCCTCGGTGGGGGCGGTGAGCAGGCGCCAGAGGCGCTCGGCACCGAGCCGGGCGAGCGTGCATTCGGGCACGACGGAGCCACGCAGCCGCACGACCTCCTCGGCGGTGTACGTGCGCTCGATGCCCGCCCAACGCTCGTCCTCGAGCCACTGCTGTTCCAGCTGCTCTGTCTGTTCCTGGATCCGATGTCCGGCGCTCATGCGGTTCTCCTGGGTCGAATGTCGTGAATCTTGGATCCTAAACTAGCAGATGTCTCAGTCGTTCCCCCCATTAACGCCTGAAGATGGTTTATATTGGATCCATATAAGGTATCGTCGGCTGGGACAATGGATCCAAAACAGGGAGGACTGTCGTGTCAGTGAATGCGACCGAACCGCTCGCCGGGCAGGACGCCGCGGAGGACGACCAGGGCTCCACGACGGCCTGGGAGCTCGAGTGCACGTGCCCCGACTTCTGCGAGCGCGACCACGAGCGCGACTGAATCCGCCTAGCGCGCGGTCCAGCCGAGGTCGATCGGCACCGGCACGCCGGTGAAGCCGCGGCCCGACGGCCCGAGCAGGAAGGCGACCACGTCGGCGACCTCGGCCGGCTCGAGCATGCGCTTGACGGCCTGCCGCTCGAGGATCACGTCGGCGAGCACCCGCTCGGCGGGCAGGCCGTGCGCGGCGGCCTGGTCGGCGATCTGCGCCTCGACGAGCGGCGTGCGCACGTACGCGGGACAGACGGCCGTCGCGCAGATGCCGGCATCGGCACCCTCGAGCGCGAGCGTCTTCACCAGCCCGAGCACCCCGTGCTTCGCCGACACGTAGCCGGCCTTGAACGGCGAAGCGGTCAGCGCATGGGCGGAGGCGATCACGCAGATGCGACCGTCGCCGCCGGCGGCGAGCGCGTCCCAGGCGTACTTCGCGAGCAGGAACGGCGACGTCAGCATCAACGCGAGCAGGCGCTCCCAGGTCTCCTCGGGAAACTCGCTCACGGGCGCGACGTGCTGGAAGCCGGCGTTCGGCACGATCGCGTCGAGACGGCCGAACCGCTCGAGTGCGGCATCGACGACGGCACGGTTGCCGTCGCGTGTCGTCAGGTCCGCGTCATCGACGTCGACGCCGTGCACCGACCAGCCGTCGTCCTCGAGCCGCCCGACGATCGCCGCGCCGATCCCGCCGAGGGCGCCGGTGACGAGCGCGACCCGCCGTTCCGCCACTATTCGTAGTGGCGAGAGACGATCTCGGCGACGCAGACCGGCTTGTCGCCGCCCTCCCGCTCGACGGTCGCCTTCATCGTCACCTGCGAGCCGCCCTCGAAGGCGTCGACGGCGATCGTCTCGAACGTCGCGCGTACCCGCGATCCGACCGGCACGGGCGCCGGGAAGCGCACGCGGTTCACGCCGTAGTTGATCCCCATGCGGCCGGTGCCCGGCACGACCTCGGACGAGGCGACGGGCAGCAGCGACAGCGTCAGGTAGCCGTGCGCGATCGTCTCCCCGAACGGCCCCTCCCGCGCGCGCTCGGCATCGACGTGGATCCACTGGTGGTCGCCGGTCGCCTCTGCGAACGCGTCGATCTTCGCCTGCGGGATCTCGATCCAGCTCGACGGGCCGTAGACATCGCCTACCTTCATGCGATCGGCCCCCAGCGGACGACCGAGGCGGCCCACGTGTAGCCCGTGCCCGCGGAGAGCAGCAGCGCGACGTCGCCGTCGCGCAGCCGGCCCGCGCGCGCGGCGCGGTCGAGCGCGAACAACGGGTCGACGCCGCTCATGTGGCCGGTGTCGTCCAGGTACACGGCCTGATCTTCTCGCATTTCGAGCCCCGACAGAAGATCGAGGAACATCGAGCGCTTGGTATGCAGCGGGCAGACGAGGGCGACGTCCGAGAGCTCGAGTCCCGATCGCTCGACTGCGCCGCGTGCCACAGCGAGGAAGTTCGGCAGCGACACCCGGTCGAGGCCGCCCTTCATCGACGTCGGGTCGGCCACATCGAGGTAGCGGTACCCGTCCGGGTCGACCGAGCCGCCGCCCGGCACCTTCACCTGCAGCGAGTACGAGCCGTCGGTGATCGCATGCGCACCGAGCACCTCGTTGCGGTCGGCGTCGCCCACCAGCAGGCCGGCGACGGCGCCGTCGCCGAAGTTGAACATGAAGCGCGAGCGCTCGTTCGAGGAGTCGAGCAGGTACGACTCGCGGCACGCGGCGACGAGCAGGATGTTCGAGAGCTCCGGCTCGGCGCGGAGCATGTCGCGCGCGACCCGCAGCGCGATCGAGGTGCCGTGCGAGACGTTGTCGTACTCGATCGCGAAGGCCCTCGTCGCTCCGATCCGGTGCGCGATGTGCGGCGCCGCCTGCCAGATCGAGTAGTCCTTGAACATCGAGCCGTAGTAGAGGACGACGTCGATCGACGCCGGGTCGATGCCGTTCTCGGCGAGCAACGCCTCCGCCGCCTTCACCGAGAGGTCGCTGACGTGCTCGTCGTGCGCAGCGATGTGCTTGCCGCGCAGCCCGAACTTCTCGACGATCACGCGCTCGGGAATGCCGGCGCGCTCGCCGATCTCGGCCGCCGTCAGCCAGCGCTCCGGCAGGTACGACGCGGTCGCGACCAGCCCGACGCGCCTCGTCGATCCGCGCTCCTGGCACCTGCGCTCCCGGGTCGTCTCCGTCAAGCCTCCGACTCCTTGACCTCGAGGATGCAGGTGATCATCCGCTCGAGCTCGTCCCAGACGCGCCCGGGCAGCGGCTTGCCGTCGCCCCACAGGATGAAGCGCATGCCGACCATCTCGCCGAGTCCCATCAGCGCGTAGGTCGCGACCTCGGGGTCGAGCTTGCCGATCTCGCCGGAGTCGACCGCCGCCTGCAGCGCCTCGATGTACCCGCGCGAGAGGTGGTCGTAGTGGTAGCGGAGCATCTCCGGCGAGACGAACTCGGCCTGCCGGATGATCCGGTACAGCGCCGGGTGATCGGAGGTGAACCGGAAGTACGCGTCGAAGCCGAGCAGCTCCGCCTCGAGCCGGGTCGTCCCCTTCGACGAGCCCGCCTTCATGGCGTGGCGGACGCGCCTGTTGAGGTCGCGCACGAGCTCGTCGAAGACGGCCTTCTTCGAGTCGAAATAGAGGTAGAACGTGCCGCCGGCGACGCCGGCGGTCTCGGCGAGTCGCACGACGGAGGCGTCGTGGTAGCCGAGCTCGCCGAACACGCGCTCGGCCGCGTCGAGCAGGCGGCGCCGCGTGTCGAGCCCGCGCTTCGAGAGCGGCCGCCCGTCCACGTTCGTCAGAACCTCGGTCACGCGGTCACCTGGAGCTCCGACTTCTGGATCTTCCCCATCGAGTTCCGCGGCAGCTCGTCCAGCACGCGGAAGACCTTCGGCACCTTGAAGCGGGCCAGGCGCTGCCGGCAGTGGTCGCGCAACTCGGCCGTGTCGACCGGCGCGTCGAGCACGACGAACGCAACGCACACCTCTCCCCAGCGCTCGTCCGGGATACCGACGACCGCCGCGTCCGCGACGGCCGGGTGGTCGTGCAGGACAGCCTCGATCTCGGCGGGGTACACGTTCTCTCCGCCGGAGACGACCAGGTCCTTGTGGCGGCCGAGAATGCGGTAGTTGCCCTCGTCGTCGCGCTCGGCGACGTCCCCGGTGAGGAGCCACCCGTCGCGGAACACGGCCGCCGTCGCCGGCTCGTCGCCCCGGTAGCCGGGAAAGACGTTCGGGCCGCGGACGAGCAGCTCGCCGTCGTCCGCGAGCGCGCACTCGACGTACGGATAGGGCTTGCCGGCCCAGCCGGCCTTCCGCCGCGCGTCCTCGGGCGAGAGGCAGAGCACGTTCGGTGCGGCCTCGGTGAGACCGTAGCCCTGCACGATCTCGACCCCGCGATCAGCCCAAATCCCGAGCAGCGCCTCGGGCATCGGCGCGCCGCCCACGACGGCAAGGCGAAGCATCGAGAGGTTCGTGTCGGCGAAGCTCGGGTCGTGCGCCATGAACAGGTAGTTGGCCGGTACGCCCATCATCGTCGTCACGCCGCGACTCTCGATCAGTTGCAGCGCGCGCGCGGCATCGAAGCGACGTTCGAGGATCACGCACGCGCCTTTCCACCAGGCGAGCAGCGGCTGCACGTTCCAGCCGCCGCAGTGGAACTGCGGCAGCACCTGCAGCACGACGTCGTCGGCCCGAAGCCCGGTGGCGAGGTCGAACGAGAGGTTCGTCCAGAAGCAGTTCGCGTGCGTGAGCAGCGCGCCTTTCGGCTTGCCGGTGGTGCCCGACGTGTAGATCAGGAGCAGCGGGTCGTCACCCGAAACCAGGGACGCTTGTAACAGACTGTTACTTTCGACCGCGGGCGCCGGCTGCACGGACGCCAGCTCGAGCGCGGCGTCGGCCAGCTCGCGGTGCTCGTCCCCGACCAGGAAGACGGCCGGCTCCGCGTCGTCCAGCTGATACGCGATCTCCGCCGGCGCGAGGCGCCACGAGATCGGGTGGAGGATCGCACCGGCCTTCGCGCACGCGAACATCAGCGCGACGTGCTCGCCCGAGTTTCCGGTGAGCGTCGACACGCGGTCGCCGCGGCTCAGGCCGCGCGCGAGCTCGTCGGAGCGTGCGTCGAGCTCCGCATACGTCCACGTGCGCGCCGCCTCGTCGATCGCGACGCGCGCCGGGGTGATGCGCGCGCGGTCGCGAAGGATCCGGTCGATGGTCAGCTCGTTCACGAGAGGAACTCCGCGACGATCCTGACGAATGCCTCGGGCTGCTCCCAGAAGAACAGGTGCCCGGCATCCGGGAAGAGCTCGACGCGTGCGCACGGGACCGCGGCCGCGAGCAGCTGGGCGTTCGCGCAGTCGACGACGTTGTCCGCCGTCCCGTGCAGGACGAGGGTCGGGGCGCCGATCCCCGCGACGCCGGCGAAGGTGGTCGCGGCCGCGGCCTGCGCCTGCCAGCCGGCCTGGTCGGGCGGGTTCGCGAGGCGCCGGGCGAGCAGGTCGTCGACGAGCTCGCGGGGCGCGTCGGGCCCGAGCGCGTTGGAGATGAACCTCCGCAGCGCCACGTCGGGCGGCAGCCCCGGCGCCTCGCGGAAGAGGCGCACTGTCACCTCGGGCATCGGCACCGCGTCGGGCCCGCCCGGCGTCGTGCAGCAGAGCACGAGCCTGTCGACCCGTTCCGGCGCCTCCGCGGCGAGCTGCTGCGCGATCATCCCGCCCAGGCTCGCGCCGACGACGTGCGCGCGCTCGATCCCGGCCTCGTCGAGCACCTGCACCGCGTCGACCGCCAGCTCGGCGGTGGTGTACGGGCCTGCAGGCCTGTCCGAGTCGCCGATGCCGCGGTTGTCGAAGCTCAGCACGCGGTGGCGCACGGCGAGCCCCGGCACGACCGGATCCCAGCCCCAGCCGCCGTACCCGAGCCCCTGGATCAGCAGGACCGGCGGGCCAACGCCCCGCGAGCTCCAGGCGATCTTCACGGCGCACCCCGCAGCGACGCCCGCAGCCGGCCCAGGCCTCCGCCCTCGCGGGCGGGTCGAGAGCCGACCCCGACGATGCCGCCGGGCAGGAAGAAGACCGCGAGGATGAAGAGCGTGCCGAGGATGAAGAGCGGCTGGGAGAGCGGCGTCCGTAGGAAGCCGGGCAGTCCCTGGACCGCCGACGAGCTCCCAACGTCGATCAGCCTCTGGTCGGCGAACCAGTAGAGCGCGCCGCCGAGCAGCGGCCCCCACAATGTCCCGCTG
>JBOGZX010000081.1:0-4633 GCA_050697615.1 Gaiellaceae bacterium | reverse complement strand
CCGCTTGAACTCGGCGATCGCGCCGAAGCCCGGCGCGGAGAGCGCGTCCGCGAACCTCATGTTGCCCGCTCCTGTGAGAAGGCGACCAGGCGGTCGAGCCGCTCGGCGGCGGCGCCGGAGTCGAGCGCCTCACGCGCGAGCCCGAGGGCGTCCTTCAGATCCTTCGCGAGTCCGCCGGCCGCGATCGCGCCGGCGGCGTTGAGGAGGATCGCCGACCGTCTGCCGCCGTCCGCGCCCTCGAAGACCTCGCGGATCCGCGCCGCGTTCTGCTCGGCGGTACCGCCGCGAAGCTCGTTCGGGTCGCACCGCTCGACGCCCAGCTCGAGCGGATCGATCTCGCGGCGGCGAACGGCCCCGTCGACGACCTCGCAGACCAGGTTGGGGCCGGCGGGGGAGAGCTCGTCGATGCCGCCCGCGCCGTGCACGACGAACGCGCGGCGCGCCCCGAGCTGCGCGAGCACGTCGGCGATCACCGGCACGAGGAGCGGCGAGTAGACGCCGACGACCTGCGCGCGGGCGCCTGCGGGGTTGGTGAGCGGGCCGAGCACGTTGAACACGGTACGGGCCGCGAGCTCGTGGCGCACTGGTCCGGCGTGCTTCATCGCGGGATGGTGCGTCGGGGCGAACATGAAGCCGAAGCCGAGCTCGTCGATCGACCGCGCGATCCGCTCCGGCGGCAGCTCGAGCGCGAAGCCGAGCCGCTCGAGCACGTCGGCGCTGCCCGAGAGCGACGAGACCGAGCGGTTGCCGTGCTTCGCGACGCCGGCGCCGGCCGCCGCCGCGAGCAGCGCCGCGGCGGTCGAGATGTTGAACGTCTTGCCACCGTCGCCCCCCGTTCCGGCCGTGTCGACCAGGTCGTCGCGCCGTGGCCGGACGGGGATCACGTGCGCGCGCATCGCCTCGGCCGCGCCGGCGATCTCGGCAGCCGTCTCGCCCTTCAGACGCAGCGCGACGAGAAAGCCGCCGATCTGCGCGGGCGTCGCGCCGCCGGACATGATCGCGTCCATGACGTTCCGCGCCTCGGCGCGGCTGAGGTCCCTGCCGTCGAGAAGCTGCGCGAGCGCGTCCTGGATCACCGGGACGCCCCCTCGAGGAAATTGCGGGCGATCTCGGAGCCGAGCGGGGTCAGCACCGACTCCGGGTGGAACTGCACGCCGTCGATCGGCAGCTCGGTGTGGCGCACCGCCATCACCTCGCCGTCGGCCGCGGTCGCCGAGACCTCGAAGACGTCGGGCACCGACGTCGCCGCCAGCGAGTGGTAGCGGCCGGCGAGGAAGTCCCCGGGGAGGCCGGCGAAGATGCCGCGGCCGTCGTGGGCGACGGCGGTCGCCTTGCCGTGGACGAGCTGCTGCGCCGGTCCGATCTCGCCGCCGAACGCCTGCACGATCGCCTGGTGTCCGAGGCACACGCCGAGAGTCGGGACCCGGACGGACAGGCGCCGCAGAATCTCCGGCGTGAACCCTGCCTCCTCAGGTCGTCCGGGTCCCGGGGAGACGACGAGGTAGGAGGGGGAGAGGTTCTCCGCCTCGTCGGGCGAAATCTGATCGTTGCGCCGGACGTCGACCTCTGCGCCGAGCGCCCCGAACAGGTGCGCGAGGTTGTACGTGAACGAGTCGTAGTTGTCGATGAGCAGGATCATGGGCCACCGCCGCCTTCGGCCGTCTCGAGGGCCGTTTCGAGGGCGGCGAGCTTGTTCAGGCACTCGCGGTGCTCCGCCGCCGGATCGGAGTCGGCCACGATCCCGCCGCCGGCCTGCAGATGGGCGATGCCGCCTCGGAGCAGCACGGTCCGGATCGCGATGCAGGTGTCGAACCCGAGCTGCGGGGCGTGGTAGCCGACGACCCCGGCGTACGTCCCGCGGCGGTAGCCCTCGAGCTCCGAGACGATCTGCATCGCCCGCACCTTCGGCGCGCCGGAGACGGTGCCGGCGGGAAACGTCGCCCGGAGCACGTCGAACGGCGTGATGCCGTCGCGCAGCTCGCCCGCGACCTCGGAGACGAGATGGGTCACGTGGGAGAAGCGCTCGGCCTCGAGGAAGCGCTCGACCTTCACGGTACCGGGCACGCAGACCCGCGACAGGTCGTTGCGGCCCAGGTCGACGAGCATCACGTGCTCGGCGCGGTCCTTGTCGGAGGAGAGCAACCGCTCCGCGTCGCCGTCACCGCGCTCGGTCGTCCCGGCGATCGGGTTCAGGCTCGCGCGGCGGCCCTCGACCTTCACGTGGGTCTCGGGCGACGATCCGACGAGTGCGAGGTCACCGAGCTCCAGGAGGAACAGGTAGGGGGACGGGTTGATCCGGCGCAGCGCCCGGTAGACCGAGAGTGGCGTCGCGCTGGTCGGGCGCTCGGCACGCTGCGAGAGCACGACCTGGAACGCGTCGCCGCGACGAATGTGCTCCTGCACGCGCTCGATGCGGCGCTCGTGCGCGGCGCGGTCGGGCGTGCGCACCGTGGGGCCACCCGGCGCGTGCGTCTCGGCGGGCGCCTCCGCGGGCTGCGAGAGCAGCTTCGCCGCCGCGTCGGGATCGCCGTGGACGACCTCGGCGGTGCCGCTGACGTGGTCGAAGCGCAGGAACAGGTCGGCGACGACGAAGCGGCTCTCCGGCACGTCCGGCCCGTCCGCCGGCAGCTCGACCGTCGGCTCGAGCTTTGCGACGTGGTCGTACCCGAGGTAACCGACGACCGGCTCGCCGACCGATTCCGCCTCCTCGAAGGTGACGAAGCGGTCGCCGCAGCCGACCAGCGAGTAGCGGCCGAGGCGTCCCTGGTCGACCGATTCGAGCAGGAAGGCGCCGCGTGCGGCTCCGCGGAGACGCAGGTAGGCGGCGACGGGTGTGAGGAGATCGGTGGCGAGCATGGTTCGGCGGGGCGGGATCGGGCGGGCACGAAAAACGACCCTCTCGGGTCGCGGGTGGAGCAGTGACGGGCTGTTCGGTCGCGGTGGGCTCTACGAACCGTCGCGCAGGCTCCCGCCCTGCTCACGGTGCCAGGCCCACCAGGTCACGGACGGAAGGGTCATCGGTTTCCAGGGTAAGCGCTCCTGCTTGAATGCGCAAGCGATGGCCGCCCCGGATCTTCTGACCTCCCTGCTGCGCGAGCCTGGACCTTCGGGACACGAGGAGGGGCCGGCGCGGATCTGGCGCGACGCTGCGTCGGGGTTCGCGGACGTGACGTCGGACACGCTCGGCACCTCGTTCGCGCGTGTCCGCGGCGGCGGCGAGGACGCGCCGACGCTCGCGCTCGTCGGCCACATCGACGAGATCGGCGTCGCGATCACGAACATCGAGGACAACGGCCTGCTCTCGTTCGTGACGCTCGGCGGCATCTCGGCGGAGACGCTGATCGGTCAGCGAATCGAGCTGCTCACGAAGAACGGCCGGCTGCCGGGCGCCGTCGCGCGCAAGCGCATCCCGCCGGAGCAGCTCCGCGACCGGCCGCGCGCGGAGCTCCTCGACCTGCACGTCGACATCGGCGCCTCGTCGCGCGAGGATGCGGAGCGGCTCGTCCGCGCCGGCGATGCCGGCGTCTGGGGCGGCGCCCCCGTCGACCTGCCGAACGGCCGCCTGCTCTCGCGCGCGCTCGACAACCGGCTGGGCGCGTACATCGTGCTCGAGGCTGCGCGGAGGATCGCCGAGTCGCGGGAGACACAGGTCGACGTGGTCGCGGTCGCCGCCGTGCAGGAGGAGATCGGCCTCTACGGAGCGCGCGCGGCCGCCTACGGACTGGATCCGCAGGTCGCGATCGCGGTCGACGTGACCCCGGCGACGGACTACCCGGGCGGCGACCCGCGTCGCGCGGGCCGCGTCGACCTGGGCATGGGAGCCATGATCGCGCGCGGGCCGACGCTCAACAAGCAGGTCGTCGACCTGCTCGCGGATGCCGCTCAGGAAGAGGGGATCGCTCACGCGTTCGAGGTATACGCGCGCACCACCTCGACCGACGCCGACGAGATCCACCTCGTCCGCTCGGGCGTGCCGACCGCGCTGCTGTCGATCCCCACGCGCTATCTGCACAGCCCGAACGAGCTCTGCGACCTCGCCGACGTCGAGGCCGTGGTGAGCCTGATCGTGGCCTTTGCAACGCGCCTCGCCCGCGACCGTTCCTTCGTACGCTGATGGCGGGACGCAGCGTCATCGTCAGCGCGGTTCGCACGCCGTTCGGCAAGCTCGGAGGCGGTCTCGCTCCCTACCGCGCGACCGAGCTCGGGTCGTTCGCGATCAGGGCGGCGCTCGAGCGGATCGGGCTCGAGCCACACGAGCCGGAGTACGTGATCATGGGCCAGGTGCTGCAGGGAGGCGCCGGGCAGGCTCCGGCGCGCCAGGCGTCGATCGGCGCGGAAATGCCCAGGGAGACGCCGGCCGACACGATCAACAAGGTCTGCGCGTCGTCGATCCGCGCGATCGAGATCGCCGACTCGATGATTCGGGCGGGCGACCTCGACGTCGTCGTCACCGGGGGGATGGAGTCGATGACGCATGCGCCCTACCTGCTGGCGAAGGCGCGGTTCGGGTACCGCCTCGGGCACGGCGAGCTGCTCGACTCGATGATCTACGACGGGCTCACGTCCACCTTCGACCAGCTCCACATGGTCGTCCAGAACTCGAACGTGTCGCGCGAGCTCGGCATCTCGCGCG
>JBOGZX010000080.1:0-2119 GCA_050697615.1 Gaiellaceae bacterium | reverse complement strand
ACGACGTCGTCGAGCGTCGCGCCGGCCTCCGCCAGCGCGCGCTCGATCGTGGCGAGGCAGACGCGCGCCTGCTCGTACGCGCCGGCAGGCGGGTCGGCATCGCCGGGCATGATCGGCGCCGTGCCGGAGACCCAGACACGCTCGCCCAGCCGCACCGCGCGCGAGTAGCCGACCCGTAGCTCGAACGTCGTGCCCGAGGAGACGTGCTGCTTCATGTCGATAGTCTCGCCGTTCGTGGAGGCGCTGCGCCAGGTGGACGGCTGGCCTTGCGATCACGTCGCGGTCGGCACGTCGGGCGCGGTCGTCGCCCAGCGCGGTGACGGTGCCCGCACGTTCGCCTGGGCGTCGGTGACGAAGCTCGCGACGGCACTCGCGATGCTCGTGGCGGCCGAGGAGGGGCTGGTCGAGCTCGACGAGCCGGCGGGGCCGGCGGGCTCGACGTTCCGCCACCTGCTCGCGCACGCCTCCGGCTTGCCGTTCGACCCGGGCGCGCCGATCTCACGCCCCGGCCGGCATCGGATCTACTCGAACTACGGCTTCGACGTCGCGGCCGGACTGGTGGCCGAGCGCGCGGAGATGCCGTTCGCCGAGTACTTCGCGCACGTCTGGACGGGCACCGGAATGTCGCTCGAAGGCTCGGCGGGCTCGGGCGTGAGCGGTACGCTCGGCGACCTGCTCGAGCTGGCGCGCGAGCTGCAGCAGCCGCGGCGGATCGCGAGCGAGACGCTCGCCGAGGCGGCGAGCGTGCAGTTTCCGGGGCTCGACGGCGTGCTCCCCGGGTTCGGCCGACAGACGCCGAACGACTGGGGCCTCGGCCTCGAGCTGCGCGACGGCAAGTCGCCGCACTGGACGGGGGCCTGCAACTCGCCGCGGACATTCGGGCACTTCGGCCGCAGCGGCACGTTCCTCTGGGCCGATCCTGTTGCCGGCATCGCCCTCGCCTGCCTCACAGATCTGAGGTTCGGCGACTGGGCGGCGGAAGCCTGGCCGCGCCTGTCGGACGCGGTCCTGGCCGAAGCGCACTAACCCGGACCTGCCCCGGACGACGCGCCCTACTCGTCGTCCTCCTCCTTGGGCAGCTCGTCGCCGTCCTGGTCGGGTCCGCGCATGTCCTCCTCTTCGGCGTGCCGATCGGTGCCGGCGAGCTCGTGCTCCCTCTCGCTGGGCTTCGGGTTGTCCATCATGTCCTCCCATGGGTGTGCTCGACAGGTGGCAGTTCTGTCCCCGCTGCGGCGAGAAACTCACACGCGCCGACGACCACGTCCGCTGTCCGGCCTGCGGCGAGCGTTACTGGGCCAACTCGATTCCGGGCGTCCAGGGGCTCCTCGAGCGGGACGGGCGCCTGTTGCTCGCCCGGCGCGCGAACGAGCCACGGCGCGGCCACTGGGACATTCCGGGCGGCTTCGTGGACGAGGCCGAGTCGCCCGCCGAGGGTCTTCGGCGCGAGTTCCGCGAGGAGACGGGCCTCGACGTCGAGCCGGTCGAGTTGCTGCGGATCGACATCGAGCCGTACGACGGCCGACACGTCTTCTCGGTCACCTGGATCGTTCGCGGCGAGGGCGAGCCGGCGGCTGCCGACGACGTCGACGAGCTCCGCTGGTTCGGCCCCGACGAGCTGCCGGAGGAGATGGCCTTTCCCGGTCAGCTCCTCGTACTACGCGACTGGGCGGCGCGGCACGAGCAGCCGTAGGGCAAGCGGCTCGATCCGGAACTCGATCGGCGTGTCGAGCACCTCGGGCTCGCCGTCGACAGCGATCGCCACCGAGTCCCGGCGGGCGGCCGTAAGCCCGAGCGCCCGCAGACGCGCCGGCGCGTCACGGCGCCGGCGGCGGCGCTCGCGGCGGTGCACGAGCCGCGCGTACGCGCCCAGCGACACGTTGTTCAGGAACAACCGACAATTCGCGCGGCCGACGTCGATCCACCGCTCGGCTCCGTCGACGAGCGCGTCGAGCGCGCGCGCCGGACCGTCGCGCTCGAGACCCGCGTCCCGCGCGAAGTGATTACGCGTGCCGAACGGCACACACCCGAACGGCAGGTCGCGCTCGACCGCCAGGGCCGCGACTCCGGCCGGCGATCCGTCGCCGCCCGCCACCGCCAGCGCGTCGGCCCCGGCGTCGCG
>JBOGZX010000079.1:0-6328 GCA_050697615.1 Gaiellaceae bacterium | reverse complement strand
CGTTCAGCGCCATCGCGAAGATGATCACGACGCCGACCCACACGTAGAAGTCGTTCGTGCTGACCCCGACCAGCGTAAGCCCGTCCTCGAGAATGCCGATCAGGATCGCGCCGATCAGGGCGCCGATCACCGTCCCGCGGCCACCGGTAAGGGCGGTGCCGCCGATCACGCAGGCGCCGACGGCATAGAGGATGAAGTCGATGCCGAAGTTGCCGGGGTCGAGGCTGCCGTACTTGACCGCGTCGACGACTCCGACGAGGCCCGCGAAGAACGCACTGATGATGAAGCACAGCACCTTCACGCGCGCGACCGGGATGCCCGCCTCGGCTGCGCCGATCAGATTGCCGCCCGTGGCGATGATCCGGACGCCGAAACGCGAGCGCGTGAGCATCACGTGGGTCACGACCGTGATTGCGACCACCCAGAGGATCTCCGACCACAACCAGACCCCCATGAACTGGCTGGCGAAGCTCACGTGCGTGCCCGACGTCGAGGACGAGAGCGGAATCGGGGTCCCCTGGGTCTGGTTCGAATAGATGAGCACGAGCCCGAACAGGACGAAGTTCATCGCCAGCGTGGTCACGAACGAGGGCACGTTCAGGGCCACCGTGATCAACCCGTTCACCGCGCCCACCCCGCACACGACGAGCAGCGCGACCAGGATCGAAAGGGCGATCGGCACGCCGGCGTTGTGCATCCAGTACATGACCCACGGGCAGAACAGGAAGACCTGGCCGGCCGACAGGTCGATCTCGGCGAGCATCAGCAACAGCACCTGTCCGACGGCGATGGCGCCGATCGGTCCCGCATAGCCCGCCGCCGAGCTCAGACTGAGCTGGTCGGTGAAGGTCGACCCGGCGCGGACCGTGAAGTAGGCGAAGAGGCCGATCGTGATCACGATCGGCGTCAGCTCGCGCTGATAGATGAAGGCGCGCAGGATCTTGCGGCCGACCGACAGCGAGCGCTGCTGCCCCGGCGGCTCGGCCGGGGCAGCAGCAGGCGTTGAAGCGCCCGATTCCACGCTCGGAGACTAGTGCGGGATCTTCGCCGGCGGCTTCAGGACCCTCTTCTTCGCGTTCGTTCCTTCGAACCTGTTCAGCGCCAGGTACGGCTTCACGTTCGACTTGACGACGATACCGAGCCCCGTGTCGGTGTCCGTCGGCTTCATCAGTCCGCCCGAGATGTTGTACAGGTAGAGCTGCATGATCGTGTCGAACCCCTGCAGGTAGGCCTGCTGGTCGATCGTGAAGGTCAGGTTGCCGGCGTTGACGCCCTGCACGACCGGCACCCCGACGTCCCAGCCCGACCCGCCGACCTTTCCCTTCAGCCCGTTCTTCTGGATGAACTGCGCGAGGGAGTTGCTGTCGCCGCTGTCCACGGTGAACATGAACTTGACGTCCTTGTGGCCGGCATACCACGCAGCGATCTTGTTGTACTCCGGCGCACCTTCGGTCGCCGACGTGCCGACCTCCACGAACTTGATGCCGGCCGCGGTCAGGATCGGCTTCGCGCCGTCGATCCGCGGCTGGATGTTCCCGGTCCCCGGAGTCGCAATGACTCCGGCGACGAGGTCGCCCTTCTTCACCTGCTTGAGGATCTGCCGTCCGACGGCCGCTCCCGCCGTCAGGTTGTTCTGGCCGACGTAGGCCTGGCGGTTGTTGTTGGCCGCGCCTCCCGTAACGTCTGCGTTGTAGGCGATCACGGGGATGCCTCTGTCCAGCGCATTGTCGACAGGCTTGTTGAAGGAGGCGTTGTCGATCAGGCAGCACCCGATCCCGTTCGCCTTGGCGGCAATCGCCGAGTTGAACGCCGCGACCATCTGAGAGACGATCGAAGTCGCCGAGCCGGTCCACTGGTACTTGCAGCCGGTCAGGGCGCAGGCGTCCTGGATTCCGTAGATCGTGGCCGTGAAGAACGAGTTCGTCGTCACGTGGTTGACCATCACGAACTTGTACTTCGGGTGGCTCGCGAAGAACGCGTTGTCGCTGTTGCGCTTGTAGGTCGCCGCTCCGGCTCCCTGCTCACCCAGGATTCCTGCGAACCCTCCGTAGGCTGCGGCCGCCACGCCTGCGCGCCGCAGGAAGCGTTTCCGCGAGAACTCCCGTTGCTCCTTGCTGACCTCGTCCGGCTTGTCTGATGCCATCGTTCCTCCTGTCCGCCTCGAGCTCATCGCCGACCGAGCCGGCCTGCCCAGCCGCGCAGCGCGGCGGACAGGAACTTTCTCAATCACCAGCTCAAGCTTCGTATATAACAATTCTCGACAGATATCTCAAGTCCGAGGTGTGATCTCGAGCGGACGACACGCATCACCTCGGGCGTGCGCCGGCAGCGCTACCACCGTTGCTGCACCTCTGGAACGATGCGCCGCCGGTAGACGTCGGCGATCGCGGCGCGCGTCTCCTCGGGCAGCGGCGGCAGCTCGGCTGCAGCCGCGTTCGCACGTGCCTGCTCCGGCGTCTTGGCGCCGGGAATCACCACCGAGACGGCGTCGAAGTCGAGGATCCAGCGCAGCGCGAGCTGCGCGAGCCGCGCACCCGCCGGCACGAGCGGGCGAAGCTCCTCGACCGCCTCGAGGCCGGTCTCGAAGTCCACGCCTGAAAAAGTCTCGCCGGCATCGAAGGCCTCGCCGTGACGGTTGTACGCGCGGTGGTCGTCCGCGGCGAAGTGCGTGTGCCGGTCGAACTTCCCCGTCAGCAGCCCGGACGCGAGCGGAACGCGCGCGATCACGCCGACATCACGCTCGACCGCCTGTCGGAAGAACAGCTCCGCCGGCCGTTGGCGAAAGGCGTTGAAGATGATCTGCACCGTCGCGACGCCCGGGTACTGGATCGCCTTCAAGCCCTCCTCCACCTTCTCGACGCTGACTCCGTATGCCCGCACGACCCCGTCCTCGACCAGGCGGTCGCACGCCGCGAAGACCGAGGGCGTGTAGTACGTGTTCCACGGCGGTGAGTGCAGCTGCACGAGGTCGACCGACCCGACCCCGAGGTTCTCGCACGAGCGTTCGATCCAGCCGCGGAAGTTCTCGTACGTGTAGTTCGCCACGTCGAGCGACGCACGGCGTCCGAACTTCGTCGCCACCACGAGCTCCTCCGACCGCTCGCGCAGGAGCTGCCCGACGAGCCGCTCGGAGCGGCCGTCTCCGTAGACGTCCGCGGTGTCGATGAACGTCACGCCCGCGTCCACGGCGGCGTGCATCGCGGCGAGCGACTCCCGATCGTCGACGGCGCCCCAATCCGCGCCTATGCCCCAGGCCCCGAACCCGACCTCGGAGACCGACCGGCCGGTCTTCCCGAGTCGTCGTGTGTTCATCTGACCGCCTTCCATTGCCGGCGCTCGCAACTTTTGGGCTTTCCATACTCGTCGAAAGCGACGATACTATCCGCGGTTTCGAAAGCATGCGAACCCTGCCCCGTCACCAACTCTTCCACGCGGACGCACGGCGCCTGCTCGTCTACGGCGCGCTGTGCGGGCGGCTCGACGACGAGGAGCCGGCGACGGACGAGCCGCAGGCGATCCACAAGCGCCTCGACGCTTTCACCGGGACCTGGGTCGGGATCGCACCGGCGCGGAACGCGCGGCCGCTCGACTCGGCCGCGGAGACCACCGAGCCGTGCCCGTTCTGCCCGGGAGGGACGGAGGTTCCCTTCCCGTACGAGGCGGCCGTCTTCGACAACCGATTCCCGTCGTTCCGCCCGGACCCGCCGCCCCCGCCCGCACTCGCCGGACCGACCGACCAGGCACTCGGCAAGTGCGAGGTCGTGCTCTACACCGACCGCCACGAGGCCTCGTTCGGGCGCCTCTCGGCAACCGAGCTCGCCCGGGTCCTCGCAGTCTGGATCGACCGTGCGCGCGAGCTGTGGAGCGATCCTGCCCACGCCTACGTCTGCGTCTTCGAGAACCGCGGCTCCGAGGTCGGCGCCACGATCTCGCACCCGCACGGGCAGATCTACGCGCTCGACCACGTCCCGCCAATCGCCGCCGCGAAGGCGGCGGCACACCGCCGCCACCGCGAGCGCGCCGCGAGCTGCCTCTCGTGCGACTCGACGCGGGCGGATGCTCGCTCCGACCGCGTCGTCTCGCCGAACGAGAGCTTCGTCGTCGCGGTTCCCTTCGCCGCACGGTGGCCCTTCGAGGTCTCGGTCCGGGCCCGCCGACACGGGCTCGGCCGCCTGGCCGACCTCGACCCGATCGAGCAGCGCGACCTTGCCCTCGCGCTCCGCGACGTCGTCCTGCGGTACGACGCGCTCTTCGGCTTCCCGCTTCCGTACATGATGGTCGCGCAGGAGGCGCCGGCCGGCGAGCCCGACTGGCACCTCGCGTTCGAGCTCTACCCGCTGCATCGCGCGCCGGCGGCGACGAAGATCCGGGCCAGCGTGGAGACGGGGCTCGGGCTGTTTCTGAACGACGTCGCGCCGGAGAACGCCGCCCGCCGGCTCGCCGCGCTCACCGTGCCCGCGGAGCGAATCGAGCTCGACACGCTGTTCACCGTGACGCAGCCGCAGGTGGCGTCGTTGCCATGAGCACCGACGCGACGACGCCGCCCATCCCGCCGTCGCTTCGACGCGAGCGCATGCTGGCCGAGATCAAGGACCGGGAGTTCGTCCGGGTCGGCGAGCTGAGCAGCCGGTTCGGCGTGTCGGAGGTGACGGTACGAGGAGACCTCGACTCGCTCGCCGCGAAGGGGAAGGTGCACCGTGTCCGCGGCGGCGCAATCCCGCGGCTGATCGCGAGGCAGGAGCAGCCGTTCGAGGACAGCGTCTCGAGCTTCGCGGCCGAGAAGGTGGCGATCGGACAGGCGGCTGCCGCTCTGCTCGAGGACGGCGAGACGGTCCTGATCGACGTCGGCACGACGGCGGCCGCAACGGCGCGTGCGCTCGCCGCGCGCACCGAGCTCGACGACGTGGTCGTCTTTACGAACGGGCTCAAGACGGCGCTCGAGCTCGAGCCGGCGTCACCGAGAATCGGCATCGTCGTGCTCGGCGGGACGCTGCGACCTCTTCAGCACTCGCTCGTCGATCCGCTGGCGACGCTGATCCTCGAGCAGATCTCGGTCAAGACCGTGCTCCTCGGCTGCAACGGCGTGGACGCTGTCGGCGGCGTCACGAACATCAACCTGCCGGAGGCGGAGGTGAAGAAGCGGATGCTCGCTGCGGCGGCTCGGCGGATCGTGCTGGCCGACGGCAGCAAGCTCGGACGCGTGGAAGTGGCCCGACTGTGCGGCATCGACGACATCGACACGGTGATCACCGGCTCGTCCGCGGACCCGGCCGTGGTGGACGCGCTGCGCGACCGCGGCTGCGAGGTACGCGTGGTCGGATAGGTCGTCGGGTGGCGCGCTACCGCGGGCTGCGCAACGGGTCCCAGACGCGGCGCGGGATGTCCTGCGCGACGCGTAACCCCTCGAGCCGTGCACGCCGGGCGGCGTCGTCTCGCGGCGCTCTGCTCGGCGTATCCAGAAAGCCGTGCAACCGGTCGCGGGCCACGACGTCGGCGGGGCCGGCGGTCGACGACGCGAGCGTCCGCACCGCCTCGGCCGCATCGTCCGCGTGGTAGATCCCGGTCCCGACGGTGAGCATGTCGGCCCCCGCCTCGGCGTAGCCGCGAGCGTTGTCCGGCTTCACGCCGCCGTCCACTTCGATCCCGAGAGGGATTCCGAGCGCCTCCGCGCGCCCTCGCAGGGACGCAACACGCTCGAGCGTGTCGGGCGCCGATTTGCTGCCGCCGAACCCGATCGGAACCGAGAGGAGGTTCACGACGTCGATCGCCCCGAGGAGCTGGTCGGAGATCGCGTCGATCGGCGTGTCCTCCTTCACGGCCACGCCGACGCATCGGCCCTCGGAGCGAACGCGTTCGACGATGCCCTGCGGATCGTCGGTCGCCTCGAGGTGGAAGAGGATCAGGTCCGCGCCCGCGTCGCACATGCGCTGCACGACGCGCTCCGGCCGCTCGACCATCAGGTGTACCTCGATCGGCAGGACGATCCAGTTGCGCACGACCGCGACGATGTACTCGCCGAAGCTGATGCGCGGCGCGAAATGGCCGTCGATGACGTCGAGCGAGAAGGCGTCCACATCCGCCTCCGCCACCCGGTCGACCTCTTCCCGGAGCCGCGAGAAGTCGGCGTCGAGAATGGATGCGGAGATGACTGCCATGTTTCGCTCGGGCGGCGCGGACGAGCCTATCCCATAGGTCGCAGAACGCCGGCAGCCCCGCGACCCGGGCCGGACGCAGCTCGTACCTCGACGCCGTCGGCGGCTTTGCAGACGATGCCGTGTCCGGCCCGCCCGGTGCGCTCACGGTAGGCCGCCGTCACCGAGTCCGCGAG
>JBOGZX010000078.1:0-11157 GCA_050697615.1 Gaiellaceae bacterium | reverse complement strand
GCAGCGGCTCGATCGGCACGTCGAGGTCGTCCGGCATCCCCTCGGCATAGTCGTCGCGCTGCGGCTCGACGTTGCTGAGGATCGTCCCCTCCGGCTTCGCCTCGAGCACGCCGAGCGGCTTGCGGTCGACGAAGAGCAGATAGTCGGCGCGACCGTGCCCGGGCGCGAGCACGAACTCCCGGACGGCGACCCCGCGGGCGGCGGCGAGACTCACCGCGTCGGCGTCCTGAACAGCCCAGCCCGCCAGCACAAGCATCTCGTCGATCCGCATGCGGGCGCGGGCTTCGCGCGCGAGATAGTCCTCCGCCGCAGGGGTCGCGTTGCCGCCGGTCATCTGGCCAACTTTAGGCAGAGGTCGCCGACGTTTCTACTTCGCACGATGAGACGCCGCGCGCCAAGGAGTGGGCTTCAGCGATGGTAGTTGGCTCCGAGAGGCCGGGTGTCAGCCCGGCCTCTCGTTCGATCCGAAGATGCTTGCTTTCGGCGTGCTCGCCAAGGTGCGCCGCACGGCGGCCCGGATGAGTGCTCGCCGGCGGAGCCGTAAGATCAGCGGAATGACCGCGCGTCCCTCGGAAAGCTGAGATGGAGAAGAGCACCGTCCTCGCCCGCCTCCGCGCCACCGCAGGTTCGGACCGGCGAGACATACCGCGGCTCGTGGGTCCTCGAGGCCGCTGTTGTAATGACCGGCACTGTTGGCACGTCGTACACGATCCTGAAAGGGATCTCCGAGCTTCCCGAAATCGCCGACGGTCTGACGAGCCTGAAAGATCGGATCGTGGAGCGGTTCCGCCCCAGAGCGAATGGAGCAGCTCGCGACCAGTTGTGCAGATCTGTGAGCTCGACGACTCCGAGCACTCCAGCGCTACCTCCGATCGCACCGCCTGCTCGCAGCGGCCTCGAGGCGGATCTAGTAATCGACGCGCGTCCGATCTTGTCGTTGACTCCGGCGCTACTAAAGACGCATCGTCTTCACCTCTCAGTTGGGGTCTCACGTGATTCGTTCACCCTCGAGAACCTCGGTGACGAGTCTCTGCACGGCATTCGCCTCGGTCTCTTTCGCACGGCCACAGATAGACACAACTGGGCGTATCAGGACGCCTATGTCGGAGAGGTACCGCCTCTGTCAGGCCAACAGACGATCAGCAAGCGGCTCGGGGAGTTTCAAGATCGGACGGGAAACCGCCTGGACACGTCTGACGGTGACGCGGGCGTTCGTGGACTGGTTGGTGGAAGATAGGTTCGGGATCTACCTCTTCCGCTTTTTCCTCGAGCAGGAATGACATCTGCCGTGGGCGAGACGTAGTCCGGGCGAAGCCGACCACCGGCACGCGGCCGCCCTTGAACACGATCAGCCCCGGATCTCGACGGGGTGGCTAACGAGGGGCGGAGCCCCGTCGCTCCCGTCTCTGAACCCGCCGGCATGCAGGCGGTTTTCGTATGTCCTCCGCTCGCCGCCCCCGTTGAGGCGATAGGGCCTGCATGGGGTGTAGAGATCCAGGCCGATCAGGGGAAAAGCGTGAACGCCTCGACGCGCTCCGGCCGTACGATCATGAAGTGACGGCGGTCGAGCGTCGCGACGTTCGCCTCACCGAGCCGCTCGGCGGTCGCGACTACGGACGCGTCCACGGCCCCGAGCGGGAGGTCGGCGTAGCGCTCTACGAGCTCAGCCATCCTCTCGAGGTCCGACGTCGTCGGCAGTTCGAGCCGGAACCCGCCGCGAGACGCGGCCCGCAGCAGCGCCGCCTCGCCACTCGCGCCAGGGGACTTCCGAACGATGGCCGGCCTCTCTCCGTCTGTGCGCGACGTCATCGAGAAGTTCGGCTTCGACGCGCTTCATTCGGCTGGAGCGCGCGAATAGGAGCCGGCGTTCCACCAGTTCCAGGACGCGACCGCCACGTATTCCTGCAGCGGGGACGGCCGGGGCACCTGGCCGGGGGTTGATTGACCACAGGTGTAGCCCCGACCCGAGAGGCGGTCGGGCCCGAGTCGGCTACCCGTCAACGCCGGATAGCAGAGCGGTCCACCCGTCCGACCCGGTCACTTCTTCCAATCGACGGCTGCGACCTCGACCGGAGCCGAAAGGCCGTGTAACTCCACGAGCCACGCATCGGAGACGGGAAAACGGGCCGAGCCTTGAGCGAGTGTCGGAGTGGTCGCCAGGATTTGTCCGGGCTCTGCGCAAGCCGCAACACGGGCGGCCTCGTGCACGTCCCTTCCTCGATAGCCGGCCCCGGCGCGGACGGCGGTCCCGGTGTGAATGCCGACACGAACCTCTGGCGCAAAGCCGCTCTTTGCCCGATGGCGTTCGAGCTCCCGCTGGATCGCAACCGCACAGGCGATTCCGGACTCGCCGGTTCGAAATGAGACGAAAAAGCCGTCACCGGCATGGTCGATCTCCTCGCCCTCGTAGCGGGCGAACATCGACCGCAGCAAGCGGTCATGCCAAGCCAACAGCTGTTCCCATGCCGAGTCACCGATCGCCTCGACGAGTTTCGTCGACCGAACGATGTCTGTGAACATGAACGTCCTCCGCGTGCCCTCCCGCGGGCGGCCTTCATCGGTCGCGCGAACGCCCAGCCGTTCGAGTGCATGTCGTGCGTCGGGATCCGCTCCCAGCGCTTCGAACGTGGCTCGGGCCGCACGAAGCTCGAGCATTTCCGCCTGCTCTTCACCGAGCGCGGCATACGCGGCTGCGAGCAGCATCCGCGCCCGAGCCGCTTCGTAGGGGGCGTCCACTCGCTGCCAGAGCTCGAGACCGAGCCTGAGGCTCGTGACCGCCTGCTCAAGCTTGGTTGTCGCCAAAGCGACGGCGCCACGTGCGCACGCCGCCTCAGCCTGGAACGCCGGCGTGCCAGAGGTCGCCGCGACCTTTTCGAGCTCAGCAACGGCGGTGTGGGCGGCCTTGAGGTCTCCGGAAGCGAGCGCGATCTCGACTTCGGCTGGAAGGAGCCGAGCCCGTGCGAGGCTACTCGTCGCCTCGTCAGCGAGCTCGGGGCGCAGCCTGAGCATGATCGGTGAGAGTTTGCGCCCGTGTGGCCAGGCTGCTCGTACGAGTCGTCGGCTGGGGGAGGTCTTTCGCCGGCGAGTCATACGAATGAGCACGCTGGCTTCGTCGACTCTCCCCTCGGCGAGCCTCAGCAACGCAAGGCCGGGCTGCGGCTCGCGCCCCAGCGCATGCCCGCGGCGGAAGGCTTCCTCTGCAGCCTCGAGGTCGCCAGTGCGAAGACGCAGCAGTCCCAGCTCGTAGAATGCCTCTCCGGCGACTCTCGGGCTGAAGTCCTCCAGCTCGGTGCAGGCCTGCCTGACTTCGCGCAGGGCATCTGACCAGACACCTCGGACGCGCAGGACCTCGGCGCGGTAGACGCGGCATTCACCGGGGAAGCCCGAGATCTCCTGCCGCTCGCACCACCGCGCCGCTGCCTCGGTCCACTCCCCAGCCCGCCCGTAGTCGGCCAGATCGTGGCACGCCACAATGGTGTGGCAGTAGACGAACGCCGTCGCCCACGGTGCGAGCTCGCCGCCGGTGGCGGCCGCGGTCGCCTCGTCGATGAGCGACCAACCGGCGGGAACGTGGCCGCTCGCGATGAGTCCGAGCCCGTGAAACAGTCTTCCGATCGCCTCGAGCTCGCGATCACCGACGCGTCCGGCGATCTCGACCGCCTCCTTCGCCCTCCTCGCGGCGGTCTTCACATCACCCACGGCCCGGGCAAAATGCGAGTCAGCGAGCGCGAGCCAGGCGTGCTCCCGACACTCCCCCTCCTGGGCCAGCAGTCGTTCGGCCCGGTTCCGCCAACCCGCGCACGCGGCTGGGGCGAGCCGGTCCCGGTAGTCGCGCACCAGCCAGACTGCTAACCAGGCAGCTCGGCGGCGGTCACCCGCAGTCATATATCCCGCGTAGGCCCGCTCACGCGCCGCAATGCACTCGTCGAGGTGCCCCGTCCACCATGCCGCCTCGGCGAGGCCTTCGAGGTCCGCGGGCGACAGCGCCTCCAGGCCGTCTGCGGATGCGAGTCGCTCGTACGCGTCCCGCCATGAGTGACGGACAAGCGCCGCCCGTCCCTCCACGAGAAGTCCTTCGCGCTCGCCCACGCGAGTGCCCGTCACAGGCGCATCGTATTACCGAGCCGACTCGATCGCGGTGCTCGGTGTGGTTCCTGGATCCACCAATCTGACACGCGAGCGATCCGTACCGGCTCGCGTCGTGAGTCGAGGAGGGCGTCGGCGAGGGCGCGGGCTCTGACCGGGCCGACACCGTTCACCTCGGGCCACTTGTCCGATCCGTGCTGCGAGGAAGCGCTCGATACTCCCGAACCGTTCGAGCAGCCGCTCAGCACGGTGCCCCGGCGGCGAGACTCGGCGACGCGCGGTCGGCGTCGCTGTCCGTCGCCGCCGTATCTGGCGGACGGCGAGCCGATGCAACTGTGCCTCCCTTCTTGCTACCGGGGCGAGCAAGGCTGGAAGCGAGCGCGACCACTCTTCTGCCGCCTGGTGGCTGCGGTCGCTCCCAGCGTTGTGTTTATCCCGGATCCACCGGTGGGGTAGGCGGGTTCCGTCCGGTCGGGAACGAAGGGATCGGAGGGGAGCGCACTGGCAAAGCCGCTTCGTCTGCGCAGACGACGAGTGACCTCCGGCCAGTTCCAACCGCGATGGGCTCGATAGGTGCTCGCTGCCGGCCGGGTGTTCTCGCGGTGGCCCGGTGCTGGCCCACACCCTCACGCCACGGGCACAAGCGCGTCCGGGAGCCGTTCTACGCTCTCGTCGTGCTGTGGGACGAAGAGGCACCGCTCGATGAACTCGCCGCCGGGGGCGACGCAGCGGAACTCTGCCGGCGGCTGCTGGCCTCGCCGTCGGGTTGGGCGTCGAGTACGCGCTACGCCGAGGCTGTTGAGCTTCTCGCTTCCGTTGCCGACGACGGCGAGCTGCCCGTGTCGTTGGTCGCGTTGCTCTTGTGTACGTGCCGCCGCTGGGATCGGGTCACGGCCAGGCTGATCGCCGGGGTCGAGGGGAGTGGCCTGCTCGACGAAGACGAGCTGAATGACCTGGCTGAGTCGTTGCTCGCGGACGAGTTGGTCATCTCCTACCCGCTCGCCTGGGTCTCGCCGCAGTGGCTCGACGTCGATCTCCGAGACGGCACCAGCCGCGTCTACAGGGTGGACGAGAACACGCTCGCCGAGCACCGCCCGTCGCTCGAGCCGCCGCTGCGCCGTTGGGCGGCTCGACGTGCGCTGCGAGCCGATCCGGAGCGACTCGACGACCTGCTGCACGCCGCCTCGAGGCTCGAGCCACGCCATCGCGACGCGCTCGTCCACGGACTCCTCGATGCAGCCGACGTCCTCGACGAGGACCGGCGGCGGAGCCTCGTTCGGTGCGGCCTCGAGACCGCGCGGGCCGGCGTGCGCCGCACCGCGCTCGATCGTCTGTGCGAGCTGGACGGGCCAGAGACGGCGCGACGCCGCGCGCGCGCCGACGCCAACGCGGCGGTGCGCCGGTGGCAACCGCCGGATCGGGAACGCCGCCATGCGCAAGGCTCACTCCTCGAAGCCTGACTCGACGCAGCGCCCGCGGGGCGCCGCAATCGTGCTCACCGACGTTCAGCGGGCCTGCGGCCCCCACCACGGTAGAAGCGGCGGCAGATCGCTCCGGCCCGGATCCGAAGGCGGAGGCGCCTCGCCGTCGTCGCCGTCCCGGCGGCGGCCGTACTGGTCGGGAATGTCGCCCCAGCCCCAGTAGGGGAGCGGGCCGTCGGGGATTTCCTCGTCGTCCAGCAAGACGGGTTCAGCCGCCGCCGCGAGATCGTCCGCCTCCAGGAGAGCCTCAGCCCGCTGCGCATTCCCGCCGAAGTGCTCGTCGTCAGCCTCGACGAAGCGGCGCAGCCGGAGCGAGCGGGCGACGCCGTAAGCGACGCGCTCGCCGACGGCGTCGTCCTCTATGAGTCACGCTGAGACCGAACGCGCCCGAGCGTTCCTCGCGCGCGCCGACGCCGACCTCGCCGCGGTCCGCGCGCTGGAGCAACGCGACGACGTACCCGACGAGATCGTCGGCTTCCACGGCCAGCAAGCCGCAGAGAAGCTGCTCAAAGCCATCCTCGCGACGAACGGAATCGACTTCCACCGCACGCACTCGATCCGCTTCCTCCTCGACCTCCTCGACGATCACGGGCTTGCGCCACCGCCGGACTTGCACGCCGTCGCCGCCGCGCCGCCATCGCTGTGACCGATGGCGGGAGGAAGCCGAACGCAGCGCTCTTCGACGCCGCGTTCTACGCGAGGGTGCGGGACAAGGGCGACGACTACAAGGCCCAGCTGCCGCGTCGGATCGCAACGTAGAAGGCCGGTGTCGACTCCTGGGTGCCCGCGTGATCTAGCAAACGCTGGTCGGAGCGTCGCGTGGTGAGCTCCCGTGCGAGGCGGTGTGACTATTCGCGTCGCAAGCCGGACCGTTGCCAGGCGTCCCTGAGCGGCTGGCGGCTGCGCGGCAGCAAGCGCACCCGGTGGGCCGCGCGGACCGAACGGCCGGCCGTCTTCCGGATCGCGCCCGACCGGGACGAACGCGAGGCAACGGCGCTCCTCGGCAACGACTTCGAAGGGATCGCCTGCTCCGACCGCTGGCGGGCCTACAACTATCTCGATCCGGAGCGACGCCAGCTCTCCTGGTCGCACCTGGTCAGAGACTTCACCGCCCACAGCGAGGGGCTCGCCGCGCACAAGGGAGTCGGGCAAGGCCGGGCTGGAGATCGTCCAACGCCTGTTCGCGGCCTGGGACCACTACCTGCGACTACAGCGCGGCTCGCCGTGACCGGTCCTGAAGTCGTCTGCGGAGCCGATACTTTCTGGGCGTTGCTGTTCCCGTCGTTCGGATCAGACGGTGACGATCTGGATGAGGGCGGCGAGCCCGGAGAAGTCGTCGGGGTTTCGCGTGTAGAGCGCAAGCTTGTTGGTGTGAGCGGTGGCCGCGATCAGGAGGTCGGCGACGCGGCGTCGGTGTGAGCGACCGGTGTCGGTGATCGCGGCGACGATCAGTCCAAAGCTGCGCGCCGTCTCGGCTGTAAATGGGAGCGGCTCGAATGCCGCTTCGATCTGTTGAAGACGTGCTTGGCGGCGAGCGCTCTCGACTCCGGTTGCGGCCAAGTGTGGGCCGGCGGCCAGCTCGGCGAGCGTGATTGCGCTCACTGCCGCCTCGTCCGGAAGCGCGGCTGCAACCGCCGGGTTGTCCCAGTCGATCAGTACCGAGGTGTCGAGCAGCCCGGCCGGCATCTATGGCAGGGTCTGGTCGATCGCGTTGTCGAGGTCGGCGCGGAACCGGGCGAGATCGATGTGGGGCCCGGCGGCGGCCGAGGCGACGAGCTCTGCCTTCGGGATGAAGCTTCGGCGTACCTGCTGGATCGGGCGGAGCTCCGCAACAGGGACACCGTTGCGAGTGACCACGAAACTCTCGCCCGCGGCAACTGCGGCGATCACCCTCGCGTTGTCGTTGCGCAACTCGCGCTGAGGGATGGTTCGTGTCATCGGCCAGGACCGTAGCAGATATAGCTACGATCGGCTACAGGGAGTCTCGCAGACGCCTGACGTGGGATCCGGGTTACGTGCCGCACTACGAGAGCAGGCCGCGGATGTCGTCCGCGGTGATCTCGCCGGCGAAGAGATCGCCGTCGTCGAGAACGCCACGGAAGAGCCTCGCCTTGCGCTGCGCGAGGGCGGCGACCTTCTCCTCGATCGTCTCGCGGGCGATCAGCCGGTAGACGTTGACGGGGCGAGTCTGGCCGATCCGGTGGGTGCGGTCGATCGCCTGGTTCTCCGTGGCCGGATTCCACCACGGGTCGAGCAGGAAGCAGTAGTCGGCCTCGGTCAGATTGAGCCCGAAGCCGCCGGCCTTCAAGCTGATCAGGAAGACGGGGTCGGCGCCTTGGCGGAAGCGCTCGACCACGCGCTCTCGCCGTCGCGTCCGGCCGTCGAGGTAGCAGTAGCCGATGCCGGCCTTCTCGAGGCTCGCTCGTGCATGCCCGAGGAAGCCCGTGAACTGGCTGAAGACGAGCGCTCGATGACCGCCGGCGGTGACGTCGGCGAGCTGCTCGACGAGCGCCTCGATCTTCGCACTCGGGATCGCGCCGGCGTTGGGGTCGACGAGCGCCGCGTGGAGGCTGAGCTGGCGAAGCAGCGTGATCGAGCGGAGGATCACGAACCGGTTCCGGTCGAAGTCGTCCAGCAGGCCGAGGATCTTCTGCCGTTCGCGTTGGAGGTGGGTGTCGTAGAGCTTGCGATGGCGCCCGTGGAGGTCGACGTGAAGCGTCTGGTCCTGCTTGGGCGGCAGGTCGGCCGCGACGAGCTCCTTCGTGCGCCGCTTGACGAGCGGCTTGATCCGGCGGCGGAGGCGCAAAAGCCGCTCGGCGTCGCCGCGCTCGATCGGCCTCGCGTAGTCGGCGGCGAAGCGTTTCGGGTCGGGAAAGAGGCCGGGCGCGGTGATCGAGAGGAGCGACCAGAGCTCCATCAGGTTGTTCTCCATCGGCGTTCCGGTGAGCGCAAGCTTGATCCCGGCCCTGAGCTCGCGCACGCACCGGTAGGTCTTCGCCTGGTGGTTCTTGACCTGCTGGGCCTCGTCGAGGATGACTCCCGCCCACTCGACGCTCTGGTAGGCGTCGGCGTCGAGGCGGAGCAGCGTGTACGTCGTGACCGCTAGGTCGGCGGTCGCGAGATCGGCGATCGACCGGCCCGACTTCGCGAATGTGCCGGTCGCCGCCTCCACCCGGAGACCGGGGGCGAACCGGGCGGCCTCGGCCACCCAGCCCTGGACGACGCTCGTCGGTGCGACCACGAGGAACGGCCCGTTGCCGTCATCTTGCTCCCGGGCGTGGCAGACGAGCGCGAGCGTCTGGAGCGTCTTGCCGAGGCCCATCTCGTCGGCGAGGATGCCGCCGAGCTCGAGCTCCCGGATCGCGGCGAGCCAGCGGAACCCATCGCGCTGGTAGGGGCGAAGCTCCGCAGTAAGCGACGCCGGCGGCGCATGCGCGGAGAGCGAGTCCAGCTCAAGCAGGGCTTCCACCTGCCGCTGCCATCGCTGCGCCTGTTCGGTGACGAGGCCGAGCGCAACGAGCTCGGACCAGAGATCGGCCTGGTAACGGTTGATCCGCAACGTCTCGGAGGGGGAGTCCTGGAGCGCCCGTGCCTCCTCGATCAGCGCCTGCAGCGATCGCAGGCGGGGATCGTCGAGGGAGAAGTGGGCGCCGTCCGCGAGCAGCATGTGCGACTGGCCGCTCGCGAGCGCCACGAACACCTCCGCAAAGGGTAGCCGGCGGCCCTCGACGCTGATCGTGACTCCGAGGTCGAACCAGTCGCGTTCGCCGTCGATCTCCGCGGTCGAGAGCCCGATCTCGAGCGACTCGCCGACGTCGCGGTAGTCGGGCGCCTGCCCCTGAAGCTCGATCGGACAGCCCGCCGAGTCGAGCAGCCCGGGCAGGTGCTCGGTGGTGAAGCGCATGCTCTCGATCCCGATCAGCCGCAGGACGGCGCCGCCGGCCGGCCGTCCTGAACCGTCGACGAGCCCGTAACGCTCGAGGCCCGTACCGGCAAAGGCGCTCGCGGCGACGATCTCCCGCTCGGCCGCAAGGTCGCGGAACCCGGCTCCCCTCGACGAAGCCGAGAGCGGCGCCCGGTGGACGTCTTCGGCGACGCGGTACAGCCATTCCCAGCCGAGCTCGACCGTGTTATCGACGCCATGGCGGATCCGTAGGACGAGCTCCGGAGCGGATACTTCGGGCGGCTCGAACGAGCCGTCAGAGGACACGAGCGATGCGACCCGCGAGAGAGCAGGGCAGATCTCCGCGGCGAAGCGATCGAGCTCGGCGGCGGGAACGTCGAGCGTCGTACCGTCGAGCACGAGGCGCTGCAACGGTAGAGGCGCCTCGCGAGCGAGTCGCACCAGCCGAAGCCGTCCGTCGGAGCCGGTGCAGACGAGGCCGTGGCCGCCCGTGCCGAGGAACAGAGCCGGTTGGAGCGCCCCCGCGTCGCCTTCGCCGTCTGGCCGCAGAACGGCACGCACCTGCGCCTCGCCGGGGCGGGTGACGTCGAACGCGAGCTCGCCCCGCTGGTATGGCGGAAGTTCGCCCGGTCCGGCGCCCGCGTCGAGGAGCACCAGCCCGATGCGCGCGGCCTCGTCGATCAGCGACCAGAGATGCGAGCCGCAATCGCTGAGGTCGAGCGTCTTATCGGCGTAGCCGTACCAGCTATACGACGTCAGGCGCTGCTGCGCACGCTGGAGCGCGTGTAGCTCATCGAGCAGCGCCACGTGGTCGTTGCGATAGGTACCCCGGGCATCCCACCCCGTCAGGTTGTTCCAGCTGAGCGAGCCTTTCACCCAGCCGCCGCGCGCGCCGGGCCGAAGCGGCCGGGCGAGCAGGCGCTGCACGCTTCCGCCGAAGCCGGCCGCCCGCAGCGACAGCTCGAGCCCGAGGGGGCCGCCGGTCTCCGCCTCCGGCTGGTCGAAGAGCGCGCGGAGCGGCCGCTCCCACGAGGCCTCGGCGGGGATGCGCACGATGCGGAGCGGTCCGCCGGCTGCGTGACCGTCCGCGGCGGCGATCACGAGCGCCGCCACGTGCTTGCAGTCGTAGCCGACCGGACACGAGCAGCGACCGTGGTCGAACGCGAGCCCATCGTCGAGACCGTTGACGAACTGAGCCGTCGTCTCGTAGAGCGCGCCGTTCCCGACCACCGAGCCCGTCAGCGCCTGAGATCCGGCGTCCCACGCGACACGCAGAACCCGACCGCCGCGCGCGTAGCTCCGACCGCGCCCAAACGACGCGGCTCCCACCACGCCCGCGACCTGCGCCAGTTCGGCCTCGGTGCGGACGGTTCGCGCAGCCGACATCGCAGGAATCTAGCCGCCGCCTCGGATGCTTCAGACAGCACGGAGCCGTGGGCGGCGGCGGCGCGACGCTCGGGCTTGACCCCGCGCGAAGCCGCGTCGGCTATCCCCGTGCCGGCCGGCCGTTCACCTTCGCCGACGGATCGCGCGACATTCTGCTCCAAGGGGCTATCCATTCAGCCGCGGTTGTGGGAGCAGGTCTGCCAACGCGGCTACGTGATCGTCTTCGAAGAATGCAATTGGGGCTTTAACAAGACGGCAATCCAGGCGATGGAAGGTTCTGGCTGTCGCGTTCGCTTCATC
>JBOGZX010000077.1:0-7358 GCA_050697615.1 Gaiellaceae bacterium | reverse complement strand
CTGCGTGGCCTGTTCTCCGATCGCGTCAGCGATCGCGACCGCATCGCGCGCGCGAGCGAACGCGTCGGCTTCAGTCGCAGCGGCGGCGATCGCGGCCAGTCCCTCGAGGAGATCGCCGGCAACGCGGGCATCCTCTGCGTAACGGCCGATCTCCGCAAGCGTTTCCAGATATTCGCCGAACTGGCGGCGCCGGAGAACGAGCGGCTCTGGTTCGTGATCGTGGCGGACACTCGACGGAAACTCGCGTGCGACGAGGCGGGTCAGCACCGAGCGGATGTAGGCGATGCAAGTCGCCGCCGTCGTCGGGTCGTTCACACTCGGCGAGATTGCTCGCAGCGCGATATCCGCGAGCTGGCGTACGCCGAAATGGGCGTCCTGATCGATGTCCCGTTCACCGCCGATGACGATCCGGCGGCGAACGTGCTCGCAGAGCTCTTCGCCACGCTCCCTTGGCCAGATGTGTGCCAGCGGCGCGTCTGCGAACGCAAAGTCGCCCGGCGCCACCAGCAGCTGAACCCGCGGACGCGGCGCAGGCAGTGCGCCTACGAGCCCTTCGAGGTCGATTGACTGCACGAACCCGGGTTCCCGAGCGCACACGGCTCCGGGGGGCCCGTCTTCGTGCCAGCGCTCCACGATCTCGTACGCGTCCTCGGCTCCGTCGCTGCTGCCGACACGCGCCGGATACAACCGCTCGATCGCTTGCAGAGTCTGGCGGCCCAGCCTCGCCGTCAGCTCCGATGCCTGGACAAGTTGGGCGATGTGGTGGATGAACGCGATCAGCATCCCGAGGGCGACGAGGGCGAGCCCGCTCGCGACCGTCAGAGTCAGCCGCGGCACGGAAGCGCTCTCCCCGGCGGTGGCCCCGATCGAGCGAAGCGCGACAAGGCAGTAGGCGAAGATCCCGACGAAGGAACCGATCGTCAGCTGCGCGACGCGGTCACCGAGATAGTTCCGCACCACCCGCGGGCTGAACTGGCTCGAGGTCAGCTGAAGCACCACCATCGTCACCGAGAGGGTGAGGCCGGCAACGGTGATCAGCGAGCCGGCAATGACTGAGAGAACCGTGCGCGCCGCCTGGTCGTTCCCGCCGAAGACCCAGCTGCTTCGGAGGTGTTCGGAGTCATCGATCCTTACGAGCGCAACGGCGAGCCCGACATACGCCGCGGAGATGATGCTTGGCAGGAACCAGAGCGTGTGCGACAGGTTGAGCCAGCGCGACCTGAGATTGATCGGCACCTTCGACGCTGTACCCACGCACGCACGGCTGTAGTCGAGCGGTCGATCAGTCTCCGGCTTGGTGCGAGCGGTTCAAAGGAAGATGGATCGAGGGCGGCGTCCCGTGAACCGGACACCTAGAATTCGGCGATATGCCTCCCCCTGTGTGGACGTTCAGCACCTCTCGAGCGTCCCTCTTGATCGAGGTCACGCGAACCCCGAACGCCACGGTGCGGGAACTTGCGAGCCGGCCCTCTCCCGCTGACCCCGCGCGTCTGCGATCAATGGCGAAAGTCCTGTGCGCCCCGACGCTGTGAAACTGCCGGGAGCGAGCTCGTTCCTCGAGCGCGGGCCGACCGAGCAGGTACCAGCATGAACGCGACCGTCGAGCTTCAGCGACGGCTCCCAGCCCCGCCGCCACACGACCGCGCCGCGCTCGAACGGCGCGCGAAACTGCTCGCCTGGGGCGGCAACGCATGGCACTTCATCGAGTTCGCGATCGCCGTCGGCGCCGGCATCGCCGCAGGGTCGGTCGCCCTGATCGGGTTCGGGATCGACAGCGCGATCGAGGCATTCGCCGGCGGTGTGATCGTCTGGCTGTTCAGCCGAGGTCGCGGCTCGTCGCATACTGCCGAGCGCAGAGCGCAGCAGTTGATCGCCGCCGGCTACGCGATCCTCGTCGCCTATATCTGCGTCGAAGCGAGCCGCGGCCTGCTCGGCGCCCACCAGCCCGAGGTGAGCTGGATCGGGATCGGCCTCGCCGTCTTCACCGCGCCGGCGATGCCGCTGCTCGCCCGCGCCAAGCGCAACGTCGGCCGCAAGCTCAACTCCTCGGCGACGGTGTCCGAGGCCGGCCAGAACATGATCTGCGCCTACCTTTCGATTGCGCTACTAC
The DNA here is from genome assembly GCA_050697615.1 of Gaiellaceae bacterium. GTDB lineage: Bacteria > Actinomycetota > Thermoleophilia > Gaiellales > Gaiellaceae > PALSA-600. Next base: position 5,248 of record JBOGZX010000077.1, on the reverse strand, counting down.
TCGGGCTGCTCGTGAATGCCCTGCTCGGCTGGTGGTGGGCAGACCCCGGCGCCGCACTCGTGATCGCCGCCATCGCCACACGCGAAGGCATCGTGGGCTGGCGCGGCAACGGCTGTGGCTGCTGCTGATCCGGCCCGTGCCATCGCCTCACCCTCGGACGCGCGCGATAGTCAGCCTCGCGGCACCGCCACTCGGGCACACCCTCGCAGCGCCGCTCGGCGACACCGGCGAGCTGAAAGGCCGGGCGGCTGAGGTCAGTGAACCCCAGCGGCCGCCCTTCGTTACCGAAACTCGTCGATTCCCCGGCCGTCGTCGTGCTCCCAGCCGTACGCGGCGGGGTGGCCCCAGCAGTCCGGCCGACTCCCGTCGGTGTCGGTGATGCCATACGCGAGCTCGGCGCTGAGCCCCTTGACGATTCGCTCGACGTTGGCCTTGGCCAGGCCGTAGTAGAAACCCAACGTCGCGCCGGAACGCGACATTCGCCTCCAGGTGCCGTCGGTCATCTCCACCACCAGACCCCGGCTTCCCCGAGCCTCGGCGGGACGCAACCTGAACGAGATCGCGGCGCGGCACGTGATCAGGGGCGTCTGCACGCCCATCTACAGGCCGCCCGCCCGGTCGTGCTCCCACAGCGGCTTGTCCCATTCCATGTACCTGTCACCGCCAAAGACGAAGCCGGTGCGTGCGGCCACCTGACTTGACATGTTCGTTGCGATAATGCAGCATTGATGTTGCATGAATGCTCCGAAGCAGAAGCGTGCCGTGAGCCTGGCCGACGAGGGGTTGCGTCGTGCGACGATCGCCGTCCTGCGCGAGCGCGGCTTCTCCGGCTTGACGCTCGAGCGTGTTGCGAACGTCGCCGGCCGCGCGCGCTCGACGCTGTGGCGGCAGGGGCTGTCGCGGGAGGCGCTGGTGGGCGCCCTCGTCGGCGAACTCGCAGACGACTTCCGCAAGTCGATGTACCCGATCCTGACCTCGGCGGGCTCGGGTCGCGAACGGCTGACCCGCGGGCTAGAGGCGCTCTGCGACCTGATCGAGCGGCACCTGCCGCTGCTGCTCGCGAGCGACGAGGCGTTCCACCAGGAGACCGAGCCGGGAGTGCCGCCCGACTACCTGCACCCGTTCATCCAGTTCTTCCGCGAAGGGGCGCGCGACGGTTCGCTGACCGAGACGGACGACGCTGTTCGGGCGGCTGATCTCGCCTTCAACGCAGTCGCATGGCCATACGTCCATCTGCGCGGACGACACGAATGGCCCGCGGCGGAGGCGCGCGCGTGTCTGGTCGGGGTCGTTCTGCACGGCATCGCGGGACAGAAGAGCCCTGCCCGCACGAAACGAAAGGAGCCGAGATGAACATGACGCTGCCGTACCAGGAGCCGCTCGTGCCTCGCGAGCCGAGCGAGCGCGAGAGCCCGGAGCCGCTTCGTCGCGGCGAGCCAGGCGGCCCGCCCTGTCGCATCTGCGACGGCAAGACGACCGCAGCGGTGTGGTCGGACGACAACTGGACGCTGCACGCTCCCACCGGCGGCAGCCTGCCGGGCGCCGTCTGGCTCGCAAGCCGCGTCCACGTCGACTCCTTCCTCGATCTGCCCGATGAGCTCGCGTCCGACTTCGGTCGTCTGGCGGGGCGGGTCGAGAGGGCGATCCTGGCGCTCGGCGGCATTGCGCGCGTCCATCTCTACCGCTGGGGAGACGGCGGCGCGCACTTCCACATCTGGTTCCTGCCCAGGCCGCTCGGCATGCTCGAGGCGGCCGGAATGATGCTCCCGCTCTGGGAGGACGCGCTCCCGAACGTGCCGGACGAGGAGCTCGCTGCGGCGGCTGTGCGGGTCGCTGCACAGATGTGATGGAGTCTCGGAGGGTCGGCCGGCCGTCCCAGAGGGCCGCGCCCGTCGCGGGCGCGACGCGCGCCGGGCGCCGGTCGCGGTCGAGCGGGCTGCCGGGGTACCCCGTCGCGCACGGCTGGGAGCAGGAAGACGGCGCGGCCGGCGACGCGTTTCGGTGAGCCCGAACCGGTGACCGCGCTCCTGATCTTCGCCGCGCTCGCCTTCGCGTGGAGCATGGGCGCCCACTACACGGGAGCCGTGATGGGAATGCCGCACGCCTTGCGGGCGATCGGCGCGTGGCACGCGCTCTTCCTGATGGCCCCGCTCACGCTGATCGGAGCGACGTTCGCGAGCCACGCCGTCGAGTGTCGAGTCGGCTCTGGGCTCACGAACGGGAATCTCTCCGTGGCCCAGCAGGTGGTCGTGCTCGGCGTCGCCTTCGCGCTCACGACCGCCTTCAACCGCGTCAAGGTGCCGACCTCGACGATCCAGATCCTCGTCTTCTCCGTCGTCGGCGTCGCCCTCACCACCCGCACCGGCGTCCAGTGGGCGTCGATCTGGCATCTCGCTGTCGTGTGGGCCCTCGCGCCGCTCGCAGCGCTCGCGCTCGGCGCAGCGCTCACGCTCCTGCTCGACCGGGTGCCGCTCGGTGCGCGCACAGGCCCTGCACTCGTCCTCGTCGGAGCGGTCGCCGCGTTCGCGATGGGCGCGAACGACGTCTCGAACGCGAGCGGCGCGCTCGTCGGCACCGGCACACTCGGGCCGTTCACCGCTGGAGCGGTCGGCGGCGCTGGGCTCGCGCTCGGGGTCCTCACCTGGGGGAAGCCGCTTCTGCGCCGCGTCGCGTTCGAGATCGTGGCAGTCGACCGCCCGATGGCGACGGCGGCGCAGCTCGTCCAGGCCGGTGTCGTCCTCGCGGCCGTCGCTTTCGGCTTCTTCACCTCCATGAACCAGGCGCTCGTGGCCGCGATGGCCGGTGCCGGGTTCGCCCGCGGTCGCGAGACCGTGCACGTGGAGACACTCGCCGGGATCGTGTACGGCTGGCTGCTCGGGCCCGGCGCCGCGCTCGCGCTCGGCTACGCCCTGGGCTTCGCCGTCCGGTAGTTGTCCCGCAGTGGACGACGATCGAAAGCCGGAGCGTCGGGTGTAAATGATCGCACTCTGGGCTCAACCTCTTGCTGGGGCGCTCGCGGCCGGGGATCCGCCGCGACGCGACCCCGTGGCGCCGACAGCCGTGACGACGCAGGCGGCGGCTGCCCCACCATCGGGCGGCTCGCGACTCTCGTCCGCGACCTCCTCTGAACCAACGGCAGCCCCCGCCGCCTTGCCGACCGCGTCACCGCCAACCGTGCACGGCCTCTGCAACACTCGACAGCAGACTCGGGTTCAGGACGAATCCGGTTCTCCGTTGTTGGGCAAACTCGCGTTCAGGTTCGCTGCCGCGACGTCGCCTCAGCCCCCACTTCACGGCCGCGATTGCCGCCCCGACGGCTCGCCGCCTGACGTCCTGCAGCGGCGTTGAGGGAATCGCGCAGCTTGGCAAGATCCGAAGGGAACACTCCGTCCGCGGCGTGCCAGCGACCGAGCAACGACGCGAGCGGACCGAACGCCTCCCCGGAAACAGCGACAACATCAGCACCCTGCGCCACCGCAACCCCCAGAGCCCGATGGCGCCCGGACTCGAACAGACACCGGATCAGAGCGACGCGTGACCGCCTGTACAACACGACGACCTCTCCGTCCACATCCAGGTACAACACTTCCGCCTCCGGTGCACGGTCGGGTCGAGTCAGCGTGAGAACTCTCGCAGCGCAACCTCCGACGTTCCTAAGAATCCTGGTCGAAGAGCGCCGCGCGTGAGGGGCGATGAACATCGACGCGGAACTCGACCCTGTCATCACTTGCCGACGGCGACAACCTTCCTTCGCCCGGCTTCAGGACCTGATCGGCCTCACCCCCGGGCAACCCGATCACCACCTGCGCAAGCTCGAAGACGCCGGCCACCTCCCGCACCACCGTCGTGTGCGGCGTTTGTCACGCCGCGGCGCTCGGGAGGGCGGCACTCGCCTCCAGACCGCCTTCCGGCCGGGCTCGCAGGGTCAGCTCGCCGCCGTGTCCCTGCGCAATCGCGGCGACGATGGCGAGACCGAGGCCGAAGCCGGCGGCCGCTGCCCGCTCGCGGCGACGAAACCGACGCACGAGCTCCGGCAGCTCCTCCGCCGGCACGAGCGGGCCGTCGTTCGCGACCGTCAGGACGCTCGAGCCGTCCCGCGTCGACGTCGAGACGGCGAGCAAGCCGCCCGGGACGTTGTAGCGGGCCGCGTTCTCGACGAGGTTGCCGACGAGGCGCTCGAACAGCGCAGGGTCGCCGACCACCGGCGCGCAGCCGAGCTCGAGGCGGAGGTCGAGAGCGGCGAACCCGGGTGTGGCGGTGACGACCTCCCTGGCGATGGCGCCGAGATCGGCCCGCGACAGCGCCTGCACCGAGTCCGACCGCGAGAGCGTCAGCAGTGCGTCCACGAGCGCCTCCGCACGGTCGAGCACCGCGCCGCAGCGCTCGCCTGCGGCACGAAGGTCGATCGCGGTCGCCTCCGGGTCGGCGAGCGCCGCGTCGAGCTCCGCGCGGATCGTCGCGAGCGGTGTCCGCAGCTCGTGCGAGGCGTCCGCGACGAAGCGGCGCTGCGACGCGAATGCCGCGTCCAGCCGGTCGAGCATCCCGTCGAACGCGTCCGCGAGCTCTTTCAGCTCGTCCTCCGGACCCTCGAGTGCGATCCGCCGGTCGAGCGACGCGTCCGAGATTTCGTGCGCGGTCTCCGCGAGCACGTGCACGGGACGCACCATCCGGCCCGCGACCTCCCAGCCGATCCCCACCGAGCAGAGCGCGAGCACGCCGAGGGCGGCGAGCCCCACGAGCCGCGCCTCCCGCAGCGCGCTCTGGGCCGCCTGGCCGCGCTGACCCTGGGTGAAGCGCCGCGCGGCAGGAGTCCCCGGGATCATCCGCGGCGGGAGCGCCGCGGGGCGCGCCGCGTCGTGGAGCAGGTGGCCGCTCAGCGACACGACCGCGAGCACGACGATCGCGCCCGACACGGTCACGAGACCGGCCACCCAGAGTGCGAGCCGCACCCGGATGCTCGCCCTCCTCACGGGATCCGGTACCCCGTCCCCGGGATCGTCGTGATCGCGTCGGGCTCGCCCAGCTTGCCGCGCAGCCTCGAGACGACGACGCGTACGACCGACGTGAACCGGTCGGCGTTCTCGTCCCACGCACGCTCCAGCAGCTCCTCGGCGCTGACGAGCCGGCCCTCCGCGCGAACGAGCAACTCGAGCACGGCGAACTCACGCGGCGTCAACCGCAACGGGCGACCGCCGCGCGCCGCGTCCAGCCGGCCAGGGTCGAGCTCCAGGTCGCCGCGGCGCAGCAC
>JBOGZX010000076.1:0-4405 GCA_050697615.1 Gaiellaceae bacterium | reverse complement strand
GCGGAGATCTCCGCCAGCAGCATTGCCGACAGCGGTGTCGCGAGCGCCGGCTTGAGCACGACCGCGCACCCTGCTGCGAGCGCCGGCGCGAGCTTGTGCGCCACCAGGTTGAGCGGGAAGTTGAACGGGGAGATCGCTCCGACGACGCCGATCGGCACGCGCAACGTGAAGCCGAGCTTGCCCAGGCCGCTCGGCGCTGCCTCCATCGGCACCGTCTCGCCGGTGAGCGTGCGTGCCGCAACCGCCGCGGCGAGGTAGGTCTGCACCGCTCGGTTCGCCTCCACGCGGGCGGACTTGATCGGCTTGCCGGCCTCTGCGCAGATGAGCTGCGCCGCCTCCTCCTGGCGCTCCGCGAGCGCGTCGGAGATCCGCGTCAGGATCGCCGCCCGCTCGTGCTGCGGAAGCGGGTCGCGCATGGCGCGCTCGGCCGCATCGATCGCGGTGCGCGCGTGCTCGGCCGTCCCGACGGCGACACGCCCGACGACCTCACCCGAATAGGGGGAGAGAACGTCGTCCCACTCGCCGGTCTCGACCGACTCGCCGGCGAGAAAGAGCCCGCGGCTTCTCGCATCCTGCGTGGCCGCCATGTTTCCATCCTACTCGTCGGGGATGCAGCGATCGGACGGCGGAGCCGTCTGTCCGGCTATAACGGGCGCCGGAGTGGGATCGAGCGCCACATGGGGGTTGTTGACGGCGACGTTCACCGCGTCGTTCGTCGAGTTCGTCGAGGCGCTCACGATCGTGCTCGCCATGGGGATGACGCGCAGCTGGCGCTCGGCGCTCGCGGGAACCGGTCTCGCCGTCGTCGCCCTCGCCGGCTTCACCGCCGTCGCCGGTTATGCGCTCGTCAACTGGCTGCCGCGCTCCGCGCTGCAGCTCGGGATCGGCACGCTGCTCCTGATCTTCGGGCTCCAGTGGCTACGCAAGGCGATCCTGCGTGCTTCCGGTCTGAAGGCGCTCAACGACGAGGCGGCGGAGTTCCGCGAGCAGGAGGAGGCGGCCCGGCGCGCCGGCGACGAGCGGCGGTTCGGCCTCGACTGGTTCTCGTTCGTGATCTCGTTCAAGGGCGTCTTCCTCGAGGGAGTGGAGGTAGTCTTCATCGTGATCACCTTCGGGCTGAACGCGCACGACGTGCCGCTCGCGGCCGGCGGGGCGGCCGCCGCCGGCGTGATCGTCCTGAGCCTGGGGGCGGCTGTGCACCGGCCGCTGACGCGCGTGCCGGAGAACACGCTCAAGTACCTCGTCGGGTTGATGCTCGCGACCTTCGGCACCTTCTGGTCGGTCGAGGGGCTCGGCGTCTTCCAGCACGGCGGGCAGAGCCTGGCGTGGCCGGGCGGCAGCTGGTCGCTGCTCGTGCTGCTCGGCGGCTGGTTCCTGCTGACGCGGCTGCTGATCCGGATCATGCCGTCGGTCGCGCGCGGCGGCGTTTCCGCCGCCCCGATCGCGGCGCCGCAGCCCGTCGAGAGGGTCTCGTGAGTCTCCTCAGGGGATTCGCGGCGTTCTGGTACGACTTCGTCGTCGGCGACGACTGGAAGATCTCGTGCGCGGTCGTCGTCGCCCTCGCAGCCGGCGCGGGGATCGCCGCCGCGGCCGCGACGGACGCGGACTGGATCGCCCCGCTGATCGGCGCGGCGCTCGCGGCTGCGTTCGCGGTCAGCCTGGCGATCGACGTTCGCCGCCGCTGACTCGAACGCCGACCCCGAACGTGGTTCGGAACCACGTTCGGGCCTGAACGCGCTCTGCGAAGATCGCCCGGTGCAGGGGAGCTCGCTCCACGACCTCCGCGCCGACGCGTTCGCCTACGCGTGGGACAACGCGCTCGAGCCGGCGCTCGAGATCGAGTCGGGTGAACGCGTCCTGCTGCACGTACGGGACGCATCCGACGAGCAGATCGACGAGCACTCCGAAGTCGACGCCGTCGGTCGGCTCGACTTCGGCCACGTCAACCCCGTCAGCGGCCCCGTCTTCGTCAAGGGGGCCCGCCCGGGCGACGTGCTCGATGTCGAGCTGCTCGAGCTCCGGCCCCAGGGTTGGGGATGGACGGCGATCATCCCGGGCTTCGGCCTTCTCGCGGACGAGTTCCCCGAGCCGTGGCTTCGCATCTCGTCGGTCGAGCCGGACTCCGGCCGCGTCCGCTTCTCGGAGCGGGTGACGCTCCCCTTCCGGCCGTTTCCCGGCACCCTCGGGGTCGCGCCGCCCGGGCCCGGTCCCCACCCGATCCTGCCGCCGTCGCGCTTCGGGGGCAACCTCGACACGAAGTACCTGACGCCTGGCGCGCGGCTCTTCCTGCCCGTCGGAGTCGAGGGCGCGCTCTTCTCGATCGGCGACACCCACGCGGCGCAGGGCGACGGCGAGGTCTGCGGGACGGCGATCGAGACCGCGATGGACGTCCTGCTGCGGCTCTCGGTGCGGCGCGACTTCGGCGTGGACGCGCCGCAGCTCCACGTTCCGGCCACGGCTCTCGCCGTACCCGAGCCGATCGGATACCACGTCTGCACGGGCGTCGGGCCCGACCTGATGGAGGCGACGCGCGCCGCCGTTCGCGCGACGATCCGGCATCTCGGCGAGCGCCACGACCTGGAGCGGCAAGAGGCGTACGCACTTGCCAGCGTCGCGGTCGACCTGCGCATCCACGAGGTGGTCGACGCCCCGAACTGGGTGGTGGGGGCCTTCGTCCCGGAGTCGATCTTCGAAGGCTGACATGCCTTGCACGTCCGGCGGCCATGCTTTACTCTTTGAAGTGATGCACGTGCGTGCGGCCATCCCGGACCTCTCGAAGCCGATTCGCGCGTTCGCGCGCCCTCGACCGCGCTAGCCGGCTCCCTCGCTCTCCCGCCCCGCCGGACTAGCCGCACACAGGGCGGGAGGCGCGCAGCGTGAGAGCGCAGGGCCTCTACGACCCGGCGTACGAGCACGACGCGTGCGGCGTCGCCTTCGTCGCGCGACTCGGTGCGCCGCCTGCCCACGAGGTCGTCGCGCGGTCGCTCGCGGCGCACGAGCGGCTCGAGCACCGCGGCGCCACGGGCGCCGACGCAGGTAGCGGCGACGGCGCCGGGATCCTGCTGCAGATCCCGGACAGGCTGTTCCGCGCCGAGCTTCCGGAGCTCCCGGAACCGGGGCGCTACGGCGTCGCGGTCTGCTTCCTGCCCACCGACTCCCGCCGTCGGGCCGAGGTGGAGGGGCTGCTCGCGGAGACGGTGGAGGCCGAAGGCCAGCACGTGCTTGCCTGGCGCGACGTCCCGGTCGCGACGGGCGTCGCGGGTGCAACCGCACGCGCCTTCGCGCCCGCGATCCGGCAGCTTTTCGTCGGCGCCTCGGCCGAGCTCGCCGACGACCAGGACGCGTTCGAGCGGAAGCTGTACGTGATCCGGCGGGTGGCCGAGAACGCGGTCGGCTCGGAGCTCGTGATCCCGAGCTTCTCCTCTCGCACCGCCGTCTACAAGGGAATGCTGACAGCGCCGCAGCTGCGGCGGTACTTTCCGGACCTCGAGCGCCCGGAGGTCGAGAGCTCGCTGGCGCTCGTCCACTCGCGCTTCTCGACGAACACGTTCCCGAGCTGGGCGCTGTCGCACCCGTACCGGATGATCGCGCACAACGGCGAGATCAACACGCTGCGCGGCAACGCCAACTGGATGGCGGCGCGCGAGTCGCAGCTCGCCTCGGAGCTCTTCGGCGACGACCTGCGCAAGGTACTGCCCGTGGTGCGACCGGGAGGATCCGACACGGCCACGCTCGACAACGTGCTCGAGTTGCTCGTGCTCGCGGGGCGCTCGCTGCCCCACGCGATCATGATGACGATGCCCGAGGCTCACCGGCCCGGCGACCTGCCCCCCGAGCTCGAGGGCTTCTACGACTACCACGGCTGCCTGATGGAGCCGTGGGACGGGCCGGCCGCCGTCGCGTTCACCGACGGGCGCGTGATCGGCGCGACGCTCGACCGCAACGGCCTCCGGCCGGGCCGCTATCTCGAGACCGCCGACGGCTGGGTGATGCTCGCGTCGGAGGCGGGGGTGTTCGACGTGCCCGTGGACCAGGTCGTGCGCAAGGGCCGCCTGCAGCCGGGGAAGCTGTTCCTCGTCGACCTCGGTGAGGGAAGGGTGATCCCCGACGTCGAGCTGAAGGCGGGGGTCGCCGCGCGGCAGCCGTACGGCGCGTGGTACGAGCGCGAATCGGTCCGCCTCGCCGACCTGCCGCCGGCCGAGCCGCGCCGGCTCGACCAGCCCGTGCGCCGGCTGCAGCTCGCCTTCGGCTACACGCACGAGGACATGAAGGTGATGCTCTCGCCCCTCGCGGCGAACGTCCAGCACCTCTCCGACCTGCCGGCGCCGAGAGTGCAGCCGCCGAAGCCGACCGAGCCGCTGCGGCAGCGCCAGCTCCTCTTCGGCTACGCGCAGGAGGACATGAA
>JBOGZX010000075.1:0-4155 GCA_050697615.1 Gaiellaceae bacterium | reverse complement strand
GCGCTTGACCCCGCCGACGAGCACCCCCAGTGTCGTCGAGTCGATGAACGTCGTCGACGTGAAGTCGACCACCACCTGCTTGCCGCCCTGTCCGATCACCTCGAGGAGCTGCTGCTTGAACTCCGGGGCCGTGTACAGGTCCACCTCACCCGCAAGCGAGATCACGTAGCTGTCGGCGGAGAGCTGCTCGGTCTTGATGTCGAAGTTCATGGTCTTCCCCCGAGATGGTTGGCGCTGGGCGACTCGCGGCTTTGAGTCTAGCCAGACGCCGACGCGGAGGCGGCGTCAGCGGCCGCCTGTGCCTCGACCTGCTTCAGGAGCGCCTTCACCTGGGGCGCATCGACGTCGGTCGGGGACAGGCGCAGGAACTTCTTGTAGGCCGCGACCGCGGTCGGGTAGTCGCCCGCCGACTGTGCGGCCTGCCCGAGCTGGTACTGCACGGTGACGTCGTCGGGGGTCAGCTTGGCGAGCGTCTTGAACGCGTCCTCGGCATTCGCCTCGGCTTCCTGGTAGTTGGCGTAGGCCGTCTCCTCTTTGGCCGACGCCTGCGACTGGATCACCTGGTCGATCGGATCCTGCAGCCCGCTCGGGTCCGAGAAGATCTTGCCGAACGTCGTCGAGGCCGGCGGTGCGAACAGGGTCGCGGGTGCGGCGAGGGCGGCCTCGAGCTGGGCGTTCTGGTAGTCGCTGGCGTACTTCTGCGCAAGCTGGCCGTACTGTGCGGCGAGCTCGGTGTAGCCGGAGGGATCCTTGGAGCGGAGGCCCGTGTACTGCTTCAGCGCCACGATTGCGTCGCTCGGCCGCTGCTTCTGCTCGTAGGCGGTGGCGAGGTCGCGCCACGCCGTGGCATCCAGCGGGTGCTTGGACGCCTTGCTTTGCAGCTTCCCGATCGACGTGCCGCTCGAGCCGAAGTTGAACGCGTTCTGGAACAGGTCGCTGAGGCCGTTCGACCCGGAGCCGACGCCGAGCAGCACGAACGTCGCGAGGAACGCGGCTGCGAGGAACACGTAGGCCCACTTCGCGTGGGTGCGGAGCCGCTGGAAGAACAGCTCCTCCTGCCACTGCGGCGGCTTCTGCTTGCGCGAGGCCTCTATCGCCGCGGGGCGAGCATTCTGCGCCGGGCGGCGCTTGCGGTGCTGCGTACCTCTAGCCACTCTTCCTGGTTCCTCGCCTCGTACCGGGGTTGTCCGTCGACGACGGTCTGGAGCACACGTTCCGGCGAGCCGCCGAAGACGACGGCCGCCGCGGGATCCTCGACCGGAAGGTACGGACTCCCCGCCAGCGACACGACCGTCAGGTCGGCGCGCTTACCGGGAGCCAGGGTACCCACCAAGTGCTCGATTCGCAGAGCGCGCGCCGCCTCGATCGTCGCCAGCCGTAGCGCGTCCGAGGCCAGAAGCGCCTCGGGACGCCGCTCGCGCGCCCGCGCCGCGTAGACGGCGGCGCGCATCTCCTCGAACATGTCGAACGACGGAGCCGAAGCCGGCGAGTCGGTTCCGAGGCCGACCCGGACGCCCGCCGTCCGCAGCGCGGCGAGCGGCGCCACGCCGCACCCGAGCAGCGCGTTCGACCGCGGGCAGTGCGCGACGGGGACGTTCCGCTCCGCGAGCAGCGCGATCTCGCCGGCGTCGATCTCGACGCAGTGCGCGCAGAGGAGGTCGGGCCCGAGCACCGGCTCCAGCGACCGCACCGCGCGCCGGCCGGTCGGCGGCACCAGCACCGGCTCGATCCCCAGCAACGGCCCGGTGCCGTGCTCTAGCCACTCGCTCTCGTTGGCGCTCTCTGCCAAATGGGTGCCCACCGGGATGCCCAGCGACAGACACCAGCGATAGACGTCGAGCGAGCAGGTGTACGGCGCGTGCGGAGAGACGCCGATCGTCACCAGGTCGTGCTCGTCGGTTCCGGTCCGCTTCTCCTCGAAGCGGCGCTCGGCGTCGGACGCCTCCCGACCGAAGACCTCGAGATAGACGATCGCGCGCAGCCCGAGCTGGGCGGCCGCGGTCGCCGCGGCGCCCGAGAAGCTGTAGTCGGCGGTCGTCGTGATCCCCGCGCCGAGCGAGTCGAGCACGCCGCGGCGCGCGAGAGACAGCATCGAGTCGTGGTCGAGCAGGTTCTTGCGCTCGACGTGCGTCGCGATCCACGGCCCGAACGCCTGGCCGTCGCCGAACCCGGCGTACATCGCGTACTCGAGGTGCGAGTGGGCGTTCACGAGACCCGGCAGGATCACCGCGTCGTCGTAGTGCTCGCCGGCGCGTCCCCGCCCGACCTCCACGATCCTGCCCCCGGCGAAGCTGACCCGGCCGCCCTCGATCGGCGGCCCGTCGACGGGCAGCACCCAGTCTGCGGAGATCTCCCCCGAGGCTTCGCTCACGCGTCGGTCGCGGCGACCTGCGGATGCCAGCGGCGCTCGAAGAAGCCGGCGAGGGCGAGCGAGAGCAGGTAGAGACCGATCAGAGGGACCATCTCGAACAGGCAGGTGACGGGGTCGACACCGGGCAGCGCGACCGCGAGGGCGGTCATCGAGACGATCCCGATCCGCCAGTTGCGTCGCAGCTTGTGGGCGGTCAGCACGCCGATCCGGACGAGGCCGAGGATGAACAGCGGCACCTGGAAGACGACGGCGACGGCGAGCAGGACGAGCGAGACGAACCCGTAGTAGTCCTTGGCCCGGATCTGGATGTGGTAGAGCGACGAGTCGTACTGGGTCAGGAACCGGAGCGCGGCCGGCAGGACGATGTAGTAGCCGAAGAAGACGCCGGAGATCATCAGCGCGGTCGCGAACGCGACCAGCCAGCGCACGCCGCGCTGGGTTCGGTCGTCGAAGGCGGGCGCGAGAAACGACCAGATCTGCCAGAGCACGATCGGCGTCGCGATCACGAGCGCCGCGTAGAGCGAGACGGTCAGCGACGTGAGGAACGGCTCGGCGACGCCGAAGGTGGTGATCACGTCGCGCCTCGAGGGCGGAAGCGGCCGGTTCAGCCAGAGGACGAGCCGGTGATGGAAGCCGTAGGTGAAGCAGAAGGCGACGAGCACGGCCCCGATTGCGACGATCAGCCGCGACCGCAGCTCGTCGAGATGCTCGACGAGCGTCGCCTCCTCGCCGTGCTGCAAGCGGCGCGGTAGGCGCTTCATTGAACGCTAGGAGACGGGCTCGTTCTCGCGCGACGGCGTCGGCGCGGCCGTCGTGTCGTTCGCCGTCGCCGGCGGGAGCTGGGCCGGCGGCTCGTCGTTGCCGGTGATCGAGTCCTTGAACTCGCGCATGCCCTTGCCGAGCGAGCGCCCCATCTCCGGCAGCCGCTTCGGCCCGAAGACGAGCAGGACGACCACCAGCAAGATGAGGAGTTCGGGAAAGCCGATCCAGCCGGGCATGTCGCAAAGGGTACCGCGTTTTGAGGCCGCTGGGGCCCGGTACGATGAATTTACGAACTTCGGCCACAGACGGCCGGTTCACAAAGCGCGAGGAGTCACAAACGTTCCGATGGCAACACTGACGCTCAACGACCTGCACGTCTCGCTCGAGAACGGCACCCAGATCGTCAAGGGGGTCGACCTCGAGATCTCGACGGGCGAGGTGCACGCGATCATGGGCCCGAACGGGTCCGGAAAGTCGACGCTCGCCTACGCGATCGCGGGCCATCCCGCCTACCGGATCACCGGCGGGCAGATCCTGCTCGACGGGCGGGACATCACCGAGGCGGCGGCCGACGAGCGGGCGCAGGCCGGAGTCTTCCTCGCGTTTCAGTATCCGCACGCCATCCCGGGCGTCACCGTCACCAACTTCATGCGGCAGGCGATCAACGCCGTGCGCAAGGCGAGGAACGGCGGCGTCGACGACCCGATGCCGGTGCCCGAGTTCCGGAAGGCGTTCCTCGCGAAGATGGACGACCTGAAGGTGAGCCGCGAGCTGGCGTCCCGCTACCTCAACGACGGGTTCTCGGGCGGCGAGAAGAAGCGCGTCGAGATCCTGCAGATGGCGATGCTCCAGCCGAAGATCGCGGTGCTCGACGAGACCGACTCCGGCCTCGACATCGACGCACTGAAGATCGTCGCGGAGGGCGTCCAGCAGCTGGTCGGGCCTTCCATGGGCGCGCTCGTGATCACGCACTACCAGCGGATCCTGAACTACATCAAGCCGGACTTCGTGCACGTCTTCGT
>JBOGZX010000074.1:0-4985 GCA_050697615.1 Gaiellaceae bacterium | reverse complement strand
CTGGTGATCATGTCGCTCACCCTGCTGCTCAGCACCCGGCTCTCGGGGATGACCGCGGGGGTGATCTCCCTGGTGCTCTTCTTCGTCGCCTGGATCGGTGGCGTGGCCGGGACCATCGGCGACGTTTTCAACAATGCGGGGATCCGCACCGCGGGCACGGTTACCCAGCTGCTCCTGCCCACTGACGCGCTCTGGCGCGGCTCCGTCTTCAACCTGGAGCCTGCCTTCTATCGAGCCCTCCTCGGAGGGGCCACCGAGAGCGGTGGCGACCCCTTCTTCGTCCAGCAGCCGCCGTCAGTCACCTTCCTGCTATGGGCGGCTGCGTGGACCGTGATCGTGGTCGGCGGCGCCGTGTGGAGCTTCCGCCACCGGGAGATCTGACCGGGCGTCAGCAGCCGCGCGCCACCGCTCGGCCGGCGATCGCGGTGATCGCAGACCTACTCGATGGCCGCACCTGGTGTGACTAAACTGTGCAGCGTGCGGCCGACGGTGATCCTGGAGCCCTGGGGCAGCGGCGACCTGCCGCTGCTCGAACGGCTGATGGGCGACCCGGCCATGACCGAGCACCTCGGCGGCCCCGAGAGCCCGGACAAACTCCGCGAGCGCCAGAGCCGCTACGAACGCCTTGCGAACGGCGACCGCATGTTCAAGATCGTCGACGTCGCGAGCGGCACCGGCGTCGGCTCGGTCGGCTTCTGGACGAAGGAGTGGCGCCGCGAGCACGTCTACGAGGTCGGCTGGATGGTCGTGCCGGAGTTCCAGGGCCGTGGTATCGCGGTGACGGCGACCGCGCAGGCCGTCGAGCTCGCGAGGAGCGACGACCAGCATCGCTTCATGCACGCCTTCCCGAACGTTGACAACGAGCCATCGAACGCGATCTGCCGCAAACTCGGTTTCGAGCTGCTCGAGGCGTGCGAGTTCGAGTTCCCGACGGGGCACTTCATGACCTGCGTGGACTGGCGCCTCGACCTGCGCGCCTAGCTTCGTGCTCTGGCTCGGAAGTTCGCCGACGTATCTGGTCAGGCTGCTTGGGCCGCGGGTAGCTGGAGGCGTTGGGCGAGCCGGTCGAAGTCGGCGCGGGTGAGCTTCCACTCGAATGGCGTGGCAATCTGCTCGTAGCGGCGGCCGAACGCGAGCAGCCGTAGCTCGAGCGCGTCGAGGTCGGGGAAGTCGTTGGGGCTCAGGACCTTGTGTTGGACGATCGAGAAGTAGATCTCGGCCTCAACACCATCTGCGCCCTCGTCGCCTGCCAATACGGCAACGTATACGAGCGCGCCCGCGACTCCAGCACCGCCCGCTCCTCGCCGCTCAACTCAACCCGGTACGGACTACCCCTCGGCATCAACGCCCCCTCACCGGAGGACACGACGCCAGACACGCTACGACCCAGACCGGACGCTAAGACGTAGCCTTACTTATGGAGAGGAGCGCTACCTAAGCGGATCTGCGGCGGTCTTTTTTGCCCTCGTGTAGCCGCTGTTGCCTTTCTGACCTCCTCTGTCAGGATCTTTGCAGGGTGTTCTCCGAGATCGTCGGCCGGCAGGAAGAACTTGCCACCGTGCGAGAACTTCGCGACGACGCGCTTCGGGGACCGGCGCTGCTCGCGCTGGAGGGCGAGGCGGGTATCGGCAAGACAGTGCTTTGGCGGGCCGGCGTCGAGGACGCGAGAAACCAGGGGTTCCGTACGCTCGTCTCGCAACCCGCCGAGGCCGAGCAGGGCTTTGGTCACTCAGGGCTCTCCGATCTGTTCGAGCCTGTGCGCGAGGAGGTGCTGCCCCTGCTGCCGGGGCCGAGGCGGCATGCGCTCGAGGTCGCTCTTCTCCTCGCCGAGCCGGCCAGGGCAGACGAGGTCGATCCGCGCGGGCTCGGGCTGGCGGTCGCCGACGGCCTGCGGGCACTCGCGGGGGAGGCGCCGGTGCTGGTGGCGATCGACGACGTCCAGTGGCTCGACGCGTCGTCGCTAGGGGCGCTCGCGTTTGCACTGCGCAGGCTGAGGGACAGCCGGGTCGCCATTCTCCTTGCTCGGCGGATCGGCACCGGGCACGTGCGATCGGAGCTCGAGAACGCGGTCGGCCCAGAGCTCGTTCGCCGGTTGAGCGTGGGACCGCTCAGCGTCGGAGCACTGCACCGGCTCTTGAGCGAGCGGTTGGGTCGGCCGTTTGCGCGCCAGACGTTGCTGCGCATCCACGAGCAATCGGGAGGCAATCCGTTCTTCGCACTCGAACTCGCTCGCGTGCTCGAAGCGGATGTCGATCCCCTCCAACCTCTTCGAGTTCCCAGCACCCTCGAAGAGCTCGTACGCGCGAGGCTCGCAGGACTTCCTGCAGCGGCTCGGCAGGCGCTCGCCTTCGTCTCGGCGGGTGGTGCTGTGTCCGATGCACTTCTCGAGCGCGCGGGCCTACAGGTAGAGGCACTCGCTCCGGCGTTCGACGCCGGGGTCGTCGAACGCGATGAGGGCGCGATTCGTTTCACGCATCCGCTGCTCTCGTCCGTTCTGTACGGCGACCTACGATCGGAGCGGGCGCACGTTCACGCCCGCATCGCCGGACTTGTCGACGATCCGCTCGTCCGCGCCCGGCATCTCGCGCTCTCGAAGGAGGCCCCGGACGGAGCGGTTGCTGCGGTGCTGGACGAGGCTGCAGGTTCGGCGGCGGCCCGCGGCGCCCTGCAGCTCGCGGCAGAGCTCGCCGAACAAGCACTGCGGCTGACCCCCGCGAACGCGCGCCAGGAGCGTTATCGCCGGACACTGGCGACAGCTCGCGCCGAGCACGCAGCGGGCGAATGGACGCGGGCGCGAGCCATCTTGGCCGACCTGCTCGACGAGGTCGAGGAGGGGCGGTTCCGCGCGCAGGCGCTGATGCTGCTGGCCGAGCTCGAGTCGCTCGACCGTTCGGTGGCGCTCCTCGAGACGGCGCTGCGTGACGCCGCACCGGACAGCGCACTCGAGGCGGCCGTGCACTGCCGCCTCGCGTGGGCGACCCGCTTCACGTCAGGGCTCGAGCATGCGGACACGGCGCTCGAACTCGCTTCCTCGCTCGACGACGAGACGCTGATCGACCACGCGCGCACGATCCGGTATGTCCTCCGTTGGTTCCGCGGAAACACCGATGAGCCTCCCGACCTCGCCCGCTGGACAGCCGACTTCCCGGTCGCCGTGGGCGGCGATCAGCTGGTGCAGGAGGCCACGCTGGCGGTCGTCAACACGTTCGCTCACACTCCCGAGCGAGATGAAGTTCGCGCATTCTTCGAAGGGGAGCTTCGGGACTGGAGCATGCGCGACGAGCCACGCAGCGCCCGCGCGCTCTGGGCGCTCGCCTGGATCGAGCTCTGGGCGGGACGTTGGGAGCTCGCTGCGGCGTACGGCGAGCATGCGCACGACATCGCAATCCAGTACGGCCTCGAGCGGCCCCAGGATCACCTGCCGATCGCCCTCGTCGCGGTGCGCCGCGGCGAGCTCGACGTCGCGCAAGCCCACTCGGAACGAGCGCTCCGGCTCTCCCAGGAACAGTTCGGCCTCCACCCGCCGCAACACCAGGCGATTCTCGGCCTGGTCGCTCGAGATCGCGGGGACCGGACCGAGGCGGCGCGCTGGTTCCGGGACGCGGAGCGGCGCGCGGCCGAGCTCCAGTGGCACGAACCGAGCGTCCGCTGGTGGACCCCTGACTGGTGCGAGCTCCTGCTCGCGAACGACGATCTGGACGAAGCAGAGCGTCTCCTCGACGTCTGGGAAGCCGACGCCTCGCGCGCCCGCCGTCCGTGGGTCCTCGCGCAGGCGATGCGGTGCCGAGCGCTCGTCGCCGCGGCGCGCGGCGATCTGGACCGGGCGATCCTCGATCTGCAGCAGGCGGTTGTCGAGCACGAGGCGGTCGGTGACCCGTTCGGGCGCGGCCGGGCACTGCTCGCACTCGGGCTCGCCAGACGTCGCAGCCGTCAGAAGCGGCCGGCGCGCGAGGCAATCGAGGCGGCACTGCGGGAGTTCGAGGCGATCGGTGCGGCCGGTTGGGCGGCGAAGGCACGCGGCGAGCTGGGGCGCGTCGGCGGACGTAGGCGGCAGGAAGGTCTCAGTGCCGCCGAGCAACGCGTGGCGGATCTCGCCTCGGAGGGGCAGACGAATCGAGAGATCGCTGCCGCACTCTTCCTCGCCGAGCGAACAGTCGCCAGCCACCTGACGCACATCTACGCCAAACTCGGGGTGCGCTCGCGGACGGAGCTCGCACACCGGCTGCACGTCCGAGGGCCGGACTAGCGCAAAGTTCAGACGTTCTGACGTTTCCACGCACGCCGGGCCGGCGTAGCGTCGCGGCCGCAAGCAACTCGAGAGCGGGAGGTTCAGATGACCAGAACCGTTTTTCGAAAGCGCAACATCGCCGTAGCGCTCACGACGCTCGCCGCCGTCGGCGCCATGGCTGCATACGCCACCGCGACGGCATCGGCCGACCGAGGCAACCGCACCATCATGGGCAACTTCTGTCTAGGCGGCGATCGCCTGTTCTGCATCAGCGCCGGACTGGACGGTCAGACGCCGGTCGAGGGTTACGGCGTCGACGGTAACGGGGGCGTCTGCGCGAAGCCGCCCGGAGATCTCAACATTCCTTCCGGTCCGCAGTACTGCGTTCCGAGCGGTACCGGTCTGCTCACTATCAGGCCGGGGACGTACTGGATCACCGTCGACGACCCGCTCAACACTCACAACTTCGAGTTCAGGAGCTGTCCGGGATCGACGACGCCCTGCGGTCCGAACCAGGGCTCGGAACTGCAGCTCACCCCCGTCTGCAACGACGACCCGGCGAGCCCCGACGTGTTCAAGTGCAGCGCCACCAACCCGTATCCGGAGACCGCGGCAACCGACATCGTCAGGACAATGAAGCTCGAGTTGAAGCCCGGGACGTACAGGCTCTTCTGCGACGCACAGAAGCCCGTCGTCCACGAACTGGCCGGGATGTACGTCGACATCCAAGTCGGCGGCGTCGGGCAGGTCGGCTGAC
>JBOGZX010000073.1:0-7867 GCA_050697615.1 Gaiellaceae bacterium | reverse complement strand
CGCCCGGAGCGTCGCGCGGCCTGCGCGAGCGCCGCGGCGCCCGGCGGACGGTCGCGATCGCCCCCGCGGCGCCCACGAGGCCGCCGATCGCGAA
This sequence comes from Gaiellaceae bacterium, assembly GCA_050697615.1. Lineage (GTDB taxonomy): Bacteria > Actinomycetota > Thermoleophilia > Gaiellales > Gaiellaceae > PALSA-600. The sequence goes on along the minus strand of JBOGZX010000073.1, from coordinate 7,773 downwards.
GGAACGGATCCTGGCGCCTCGCGACGTACCGTCCATGCGACGATCGTACTCGTGCGGCTGGTATCCCTCGGCGACGTCCTCCTCGACGTGATCGTGCGGCTCGAGCAGCCGCTGGTGCCGGGCGACGACCAGGTTGCGGTGACGCGAACCGGAGCAGGCGGGCAGGCGGCGAACGTGGCCGCGTGGGCGCGGAGCCTCGGAGCCGACGCGCGCTTCGTCGGCAAGCGCGGCGGCGACGCCGCGGGCGCGCTCGTCACGCGCGAGCTCGAGGAACGGGGAGTCGACGTCGCCGGACCCGTCGGCGGCCGCACCGGCGTCGTCGTCTCCCTGGCGTCGGCAGGTGACCGCACCATGGCATCCGACCGCGGCACGGCCGTCACGCTCGAGGAGCGCGAGCTCGAGCCTGCATGGTTCGATTGCGACGTGTTGCATCTCTCCGGCTACTCGCTGCTGCGCGAGCCGATCGCCGCCGCCGCCGTGCGCTCGGCGCAGCTCGCACGTGCTCACGGCGCCCGTGTCTCGATCGACGTCTCGAGCTGGACGCTCGTCGACAGCGCGTTTCGTGCGCGGGTGCGCGAGGTGGCGCCGGACCTGCTGTTCGCGACCGAGCGGGAGCAGACGGCGCTGGGCGAGGTCGACGCGCGCTGGGTGATCAAGCGAGGGCCCGCTGGGCTGAGCGTCGACGGGCGCGACTATCCGGCGGCGGCGACCGACGCGATCGACACCACAGGGGCGGGCGATGCGCTCGCGGCCGGCTTCCTCGTCGGAGGGCCGCAGCTCGGCCTCGAGGCGGCCGCAACCTGCTGCTCGCAGTTGGGGGCGATGCCGTGATCCGCATCTCCGACGAGATCGAGGAGGCAAAGCGCGACGGACGCGGTGTCGTCGCGCTCGAGACGACGCTCGTCGCGCACGGCTTTCCACCCGGCGAGGGCGTCGAGGTGGGGCTGCGCTCGGAGCGCGCCGTGCGCGACGCCGGCTCGGTGCCGGCGACGATCGGCGTCCTCGACGGCGAGGTCGTCGTCGGGCTGACCGAGGACGAGCTCTCGCGCTTCGACGCCGGCTCCCGCAAGCTCGGCCCCCGCGACCTCGCGGCCGCAGTGGTACAGGGCGCGCCGGGTGCGACGACGGTCGGCGGCACGCTGGCGATCTGCAAAGCGATCGGTGTCCACCACATGGCTACGGGCGGGCTCGGCGGCGTCCACCGCGGCTGGCCGACGCCGCCCGACGTCTCTGCCGACCTGCGCGCGCTCGCGCGCACACCCGCGCTCGTCGTCTCGTCGGGGATCAAGTCGCTGCTCGACGTCCCCGCGACGGTCGAGCTGCTCGAGACGTTCGGCGTCCCGGTGCTCGGTTGGCGCACCGACGAGCTGCCGCTCTTCTACACGGCGCGGGGCGGGCCGGCCGTGTCGGTGCGCGTCGAGAGCGCCGGGGAGGCGGCCCGGATCGCGGCCGCGCACTGGCGGCTCGAGGGCGGCGGCCTGCTGCTCGGCCGACCGCCCGACGAGAGCCTCGACGACGTCGAGCCGCTGATCGAGCAGGCCCTTGCCGCCGCGAAGCGCGAGGGCGTGCACGGGCAGGCGGTGACGCCGTTCGTGCTGGCGTTCCTGCACCGCTCCAGCGATGGGCGGACGTTGCGCGCAAACCGCGACCTCGTCGTCGGGAATGCACGGCTCGCCGGCGAGATCGCGTCGGCGTCGATCGCGTGATTCAGGGTTTCCGCGACGCCGTCCGCGAGCGTCGTCCGTGGCCCGCGTCGAGCATGCTTCACTCGACGCGGTACGTCCCGACGGCGCGGTAGCCGTCGGGGTAGTCGATCCGCAAGTGGAGCACGCCCCGGTGCGTGAGCGGCACGGCGAGCGAGTAGCTCGCCGTGGAGCCGCGGGCGACGCTGAATGTTTCCCAGCTTCCGGATGAGCCCCAGCGCCCGCGAATCACGATCGAGCCTGGCTCGGGCATGTGCGTACCGTGCAGCCGGAGAACGCTTCCTTGGCGAAGGAGGCGCGTCCCGATGATCAGGCCGACGCGGGCGACCGGCTTGGGCGGCGAGGGCGCCGTCGGAACGAACGGGCGGGTCTCGACTCTGATCGGAGCTTTCGGCGCGGCGCGGACGTTTGCGGCCACGGGCGGCGTCGCTGTCGCGCCGTTCATGATGTCCGCAAACGCGTCGATTTGACCGGTGACGATCAGAGCTCCGAGAATCGCGGCGGTTGCGGCGACCGCTGCGACGATGATCGCGAGGGAACGGACGAAGCCGCGAAGCCGCGTGTAGCGATGTCGACGTCGCCGCGGTGACGATGGGGTGCCGAACGGCAGGGCAACCGGCGACGACGGCGGCGGCCCGCTGCTTCTCCTCTGTCTGGGGTCCCCGTAGATCGCGGCGAACTCTTCGTCGGTGAACCTGGCGTAGTCGCGGTCGCGCCATCCCATCGCCTAACGATCGGCAGCGGCGGGCGACTGCTGAAGGGACGGGCGGGCTGAGATGCGGACACGGCTACCGGGCCCCGTCGAGCCCGATCCAGCGACCGTCCTGCTGCACCAGGCGGCCGTCGGCGAAGAGCCGTCCGCCGTCTCGCAGGTCCTTGACGATGTCCCAGTGGATCGCACTCACGTTCGTGCCCCCGGTGAACGAGTAGGAGTTGCCGACGGCCAGGTGGACCGTGCCGTCGATCTTCTCGTCGAAGGCGACGTTCTTCATGAACCGCTGGATGCCCGGATTGCAGCCGATCCCGAGCTCTCCGAGCCGGCGCGCACCGTCGTCGGCGTCGAGCGTCTGCAGCAGGAAGTCCTCGCCCGAGCGGGCGGCGGCGTCGACGATGCGGCCGCCGTCGAAGACGAGGCGCACCCCGTCGACCTCGTGGCCGTAGTAGACGGCCGGGAACTCGCGGAACTCGATCACGCCCTCGGCGGAGTCCTCGACCGGGGAGTAGAAGACCTCGCCGCCCGGCATGTTGACGTGACCGTCGTCGACGGCACCCGAGCGACCCGCGAGCGAGAGCCGGAGATCGGTTCCGGCCCCCGTGATCCGCACCTCCTCGGCCGCGTCGAACGTGTCAGCGATGGCGCGCATCCGCCGTCCTTCGCGGTCCCAGTCGAGCAGCACCGCATCGAACACGAACTGCTCGTAGGCGGCGAGCGTCAGACCGCCGTCCTGTGCGGCCGCGGCCACCGGGTACTCCGCGACGACCCACGGCACCGACATCGACATCGTCCGCTCCCGCAACGGTCGCCCGGCCTGCTGCAGCGCAGCCTGCCGCTCCTCCGACAGGTCGGAGCCCTCGCGGGTGTTCTCCGGCGCCCAGATCGAGATCGACGCGTCGACCTCGTCCCAGATCCGTCGCTGGAGCGGGGCGGCTTCGCGCAGCAGCTCGAGCGGCGCCTCGCGGGCGAACGGCCCGCCGATCTGCTCGAACGACAGCTGCAGGATCGGGTAGGCGCCGCGGCGGGCGACCTGCTCGACGATCGCCTCGACGAGCGGCCGTGCGAGCGGCGTGGCGCGGACCGACACCTGCCATCCCGGCTGGACCGCCACCGACCGCTCGACGAGCAGCCGCGCGTACTCGTCGATACGTGGGTCGCGCACGGTGCGAGTGTGACCGACGGCCGACCTCGGAACAACTGTCCTTTTGGCCTATTCGAGCGTTCGCAGGAAGTCTTCGACCTCGAGGGCCGGCAGCGTGGCGATCTTCGTCGACCCGCGCGCGGCGAGCGCCACCGACACCTTCGCCACGGTCGCGATGTCGGGAGCCTCGACGACGTTGACGAAGTCGAGGTCGCCGAGCGTCGCCCACTGGTGCAGCACCTTGCAGCCGAGCTCCTCGACGTCCTGGTTCACCTGGCGCAGGCGCTCAGGGTTCGACTTGAGGGTCTGGACGCCCTGCTGCGTCAGCGTCGACAGGAGGATGAAGATCGGCATCTCGGCGTCTCCTTCTCTGGGGTCGGCGGGAGCCTACCCTGGCCGCCTGGTCGAGATACAGAAGTGCGCCTCCGACGAAGAGCAGCGGGCTGAGGACGAGGTCGGACAGGAAGACGGCGACCCGCTGGCCGTTGTCGCCCTGCGTGTGCAGGAGCGCGCTGAGCGTGTCGGCCGCGATCCCGACGACGATCACGAGGGCGGCGAGCGAGCCGAGCGCGTGCACGTAGTCGGCCACGCCAAGCCGGCGGCCGCGCTCGAGCGCCCCCCGCAGGTCGAGCCCCTCGACCATCGCGGCCGGCACCGCGAGCCCGATGAACGCGAACCAGGCGATCCCGGGAAGGATGAACAGCGCACGCAGGGCCGGAAACGGCAGGTAGATCAGCACAGCGGCCACGATCGCCGCCCTGCTCGGCCTCCGCTCGTGCACCTCGGAGCAGGCCCAGACGAAGGCGGCGACGAAGAGCGGCGTCAGGGCCCAGTAGACGAGCATCTGCATGCCGGACGGCTGCCTGACGCTCAGCTGGTCGGCGATCGCCACCGGCACGCCGAGCGGCAGCGTTCGCCAGAAGCGATGTCCGTAGGCCCTGATCGTCTCGGCGATCAGCTGGCCGACGGTGCGCTCGCCCGGCGGCAGCGGTGCGGGCAGATCAGGCACGCGAGACCTCGTCGATCAGGCTTGGAAGCGCGGCCGCGAGCGCATCGTGCGCGTCGTCGAGCCGCCACCGCGCACGGTCGGGCTCGGCGATCGCGTTCGCGACCACGCGCACCTCGACGGCCGGCACACCCGCGAGCGCCGCCGCGCGCAGCACGCCGTATCCCTCCATTGCCTCCACCTCACAGCCGCTCGATCCGCCCACGCGGGCGGACGTCCCGATCGGCTCGAGCCTCGCGCCGGGAAGCGCTCTCAGGCACGCCTGCGCCAGGGCGCGCGAGGCGGGGATGCGGAGCTCGATCCAGCGCGAATCCTCCGCGTCGCAATACACGGCTTCGCGGCCGACGACGAACGACGGAGCCTCGAATGTCCGCGCTCCCGCGACGCCGACGTGGAGCACGGCCGAGGGGCGCTCGTCGGCGAGCGCGGCGGCCGTGCGCGCCGCCGCGTCGACCGGGCCGACGCCGCAGATCAACGTCGAGGCGCGCTCGACGCCGCGCAGCTCGGCGGGTGTCGCTGCCGCCACCAGGATCACGGCGCCCACCGTATCCACATGCGGCCGCCGCCCGTTCGAAAATCGGAAATGCCCGCTCAGCCGATCTCCGTCAGCGTCGTCGACGACCGCGCCACGGTGGCGCTCGAGGGCGAGCACGTCTCGTACACCGCGGACAGGCTCGCGCGCAGCCTCGGAGGGCTGATCGACGAGGGCGTCGCGATCGTGATCGATCTGAGCCACGCCACCTTCGTCGACTCGACGGTGATGGGCGTGCTGATCGCAGCGACGCGCCGCGCGACCGAGCGCGATCTCGAGCTCACGCTGCTGCTCGGAGAGGAGACGGGCTGGCCGGTCCGCCGGATGCTCGAGCTGACCGGGCTCGACGGGCGGTTCGACGTCACCGTCGAGTAGCGGCATGCGATGATCGGGGCGTGGGCTACCGCGTCGCCGACATCGCCGGACTCGACTGGCAGGAGCGTCCGCCGAACCCGGGCGAGGAGCCGCGCCGCGCCGCCGACATCACGACCGCCGCCGGCCTCACGCAGTCCCGCGCGCGGGTGTGGCGCTACCCGCCGCGCTCGAGCGGCCGGCGCCACCGCGACCACGAGCAGGAGGAGGTGTTCGTCGTCGTCTCCAGCACGCTGACGATGCTGCTCGGCGACGAGCCCGAGCGCGTCGACCTCGGCCCCGGCAGCGTCGTCGCGGTCGACGCGATGACCGCCCTGCAGCTGCGGAACGAGGGCGACGAGGAGCTCGTCTGCTTCGCCTACGGCGCACCGCCGGTGCAGGCGGGCGCCGACTTCCTCGACGACGTCGAGTTGCCGCCGAGGGCCTGAACCGTCACGCGACCTCGGCGGGCGCCTCTGCGCGGTGGAAGACGAGATCGCCGTTCTGAGCGTCGACGCGGATCGTGTCGCCGCCGCCGAAGTCGCCCTCGAGCAGCCGCAGCGCGAGCGGGTTCTCGAGCAGCCGCTGGATCGCACGCTTCAACGGCCGGGCGCCGTAGGCCGGATCCCAGCCGGCCTCCGCGAGCACGCGCTTCGCCTCGTCGGTCAGGTCGAGCGACAGGCCGCGCTCGGCGAGCCGCGTCCGTAGCCGTCCGAGTTGGTGCTCGACGATCTCGGCCAGCTGCTCGCGTGACAGCGCCGCGAACTCGACGATCTCGTCGATCCGGTTCAGGAACTCGGGCCGGAAGAACTCGCGCATCGCCTCCGCGGTGCGGATGTTGGAGGTCATGATCAGCACCGTGTTGCGGAAGTCGACCGTGCGGCCCTGACCGTCCGTGAGGCGGCCGTCGTCGAGCACCTGCAGCAGCACGTCGAACACCTCGACGTGCGCCTTCTCGATCTCGTCGAGCAGCACGACCGAGTACGGCCGGCGGCGGACCGCCTCGGTCAGCTGCCCGCCCTCGTCGTAGCCGACATAGCCCGGCGGCGCGCCGACGAGGCGCGCGACCGAGTGCCGCTCCTGGTACTCCGACCTGTCGAGCCGCACCATCGCGCGCTCGTCGTCGAACATGAACTCGGCGAGTGCCCGCGCGAGCTCGGTCTTGCCGACGCCGGTTGGGCCGAGGAATACGAACGAGCCGATCGGCCGGTCGGGATCCTGCAGCCCGGTGCGGGCGCGGCGCATCGCGTTCGCAACGGCCGCGACAGCCTCGTCCTGGCCGACGATGCGCGCGTGCAGCCGGTCCTCCATGTGGATCAGCTTCTCGGTCTCCCCCTCGAGGAGACGGTCGACCGGGATACCCGTCCAGCGCGCGACCGTCGTCGCGATGTCGTCCTCGTCGACCTCTTCCTTCACCATCGGATCGTCTGACGTCCTCTCCCGCTCGGACAGCTCGCGCTCGAGCGCGGGCAGGTCGCCGTAGCGGATCTCGGCGACGCGCTGCAGGTTGCTCTCGCGCTCGGCGCGGTCGGCCTCCGTGCGAAGCTCCTCGATGCGGCGCGTGACCTCGCCGATGCGGTCGAGCGCCTCCTTCTCCTTCGTCCAGCGCGCCGCGAGCGCGTCACGCTCCTCCTTCGCCTCGGCGAGCGTGCGCTCGAGCGGGTCGCGCACCTCGTCCGTCTCCTTCGCCATCGCCCGCAGCTCGATCTCGAGCTGCGTCACACGGCGGTTCGCCTCGTCCAGCTCGAGCGGGCTCGAGTCGATCTCCATCCGCAGCCGCGAGGCCGCCTCGTCCACGAGGTCGATCGCCTTGTCGGGCAGGAAGCGGTCGGCGATGTAGCGGTTGCTCAGCACCGCCGCCGCCACGAGCGCCGCGTCGCGGATCTGCACCTTGTGGTGCGCCTCGTAGCGCTCCTTCAGCCCGCGCAGGATCGCGACCGTGTCCGCCACCGACGGCTCGCCCACGTAGACGGGAGCGAAGCGCCGCTCGAGCGCCGCGTCCTTTTCGATGTGCTTTCGGTACTCGTCGAGCGTCGTCGCGCCGACGCAGCGCAGCTCGCCGCGCGCGAGCAGCGGCTTCAGCAGGTTCGCCGCGTAGACGGCGCCCTCGGCGGCTCCCGCGCCGACGATCGTGTGCAGCTCGTCGATGAACAGGATGATCCGGCCCTCGGAGTTCTTGATCTCCGAGAGCACCGCCTTCAGGCGCTCCTCGAACTCGCCGCGATACTTCGCGCCGGCGACCATCGCGCTGAGGTCGAGCGACATCAGCTTCTTGCCCTTGAGCGATTCCGGCACGTCGTCATTGACGATGCGCAGCGCCAGGCC
>JBOGZX010000072.1:0-7416 GCA_050697615.1 Gaiellaceae bacterium | reverse complement strand
ACCCGACCTGCTCGAGCCGGTGGTCGCCGGCGGCACGTTGGTGCAGTTGACCGCCGCATCCGTCGACGGACGTCAGGGGCCGCGCGCGAGGCGATGCGCGGCGGCGCTCCTCGACGGCGGTCTCGCGCACCTGCTCGCCAGCGACGCGCACGCGCCGAGCATCCGTGAGGTCGGCCTGTCGTCGGCGGCGCGGGCCGTGGGCGACGACGCCCTCGCGCGCTGGCTGACCGTCGGGGTGCCGGGTGCGATCGTCGAGGGCGGCGCCGTGCCGCCGCGACCGGAGCGAGGCCGGTCGCGGCGGCTTGTTCGTCGCCGGTAGCGCGTCGGACGAGCCCTTAGTTCTCGGTCGCCGGGTTGCCCGGCTCGTGGTCGCCGACGTGGGCGGCGGGCGTCGAGGAGACCTGTGCGAGCGTGGCGGCACGCGGGGCGCGGATGCGGATCGTGATCCGGTCGCCTGCCTTCAGCTGCGAGGGGTCGATCACGGTCGGCACCTTCCCCTGCCAGAGCAGGAAGATCGTGCCGTCGTCGTAGCTGAACGTCTGGTCGGCGGACTGCCCGATCAGGCTTCGCAGCGCACGGCGGTTACCGGCCCGGACGTTCAGCGAGATGTGCCCGCCGGACTGCGGGCCTGCGACGGTGCCGGCGTAGAGGTAGAGCGGTCGCGACGGCGGGTTCGGCCGCGCGGCGCGGTCGGCGACGGTGCCGGCCGGGCTCGACTCGAGGTCGGTCAGCGAGACCCGACCCTTGGCATGGACGTTGACGGTGACCCAGTCGCCCTGCTTCAGATCGGCCGTCGTCGCGACGTGCGGCACGCCCGCCTGCCACACGAGGATCTCGGTCGTGGCGCCGATCGTGAAGGTCTGGTCCTGGCTCTGGCCGAGCAGGGACCGCAGCGCGGGATGGTTCCCGGCCTCGACCTGGACCTGCACGGACGTCGAGGTCGCGCCCAGGAGCTCGCCGCGGAACTGGTAGAGCCGGCCCTTGCCGCCGGCCGTTGCGGCCGCCGTCACGACTGCGCAGGCGAGTGCGGCGAGCGCGAGGGTGGTGAATAGGCGGTGCTTCATCTCGGGTTCCTCCTGTGGTGGCTCGGTGAGGTAGACGAGCTCACCCTGGTCGGCAAGCGACAGCGGAGCGTCTCGCGCGCGTAAAGCGCACGCAAAACCTCGATGCTCAGTCCCAGGGAGGCGGGTTGTGTACCCAGCGGCCGCCGACCATCGTCGCGACCACCTGCGCGTCGAGGTCGTCCCACGGGTCGCGGTCGAGCACCACGAGGTCCGCCAGCCGTCCCGGGATCAGCGTGCCGCGCCCTCGCTCCTCGCGGGCGAGCCACGCGGGCGCAACGCACGTGGCGTGGAACGCCTGGTCGACGGTGACGGCCTCCTCCGGGCGCCACGCCTCGCGCTCGTCGGTTGTCCGGCGCACGCCGGCGCGGACGCCCGCGAGCGGGTCGAGCTCCTCGATCGGCGCGTCGCTGCCGTTCGCGACGACCGCGCCCGACTCGAGCAGCGAGCGGAACGCGTAGGCGCCGTCGGTCTTGCCCGCCCAGAACCGGTCGGCCAGGTCTCGGTCGGACGGGGCGTGCGTGAACTGCACGGAGCAAGCGACACCGAGCTCCGCGAAGCGGGGGAGGTCCTCCGGCGAGAGCAGCTGGGCGTGCTCGATCCGCTGTCGCAGCCCCTTTGCACGCCACAGCTCGCGCGTCTGCTCGAACGCGTCGAGCGCCTCGCGGTTCGCGCGGTCGCCGATCGCGTGTACGGCGACCGGAAAGCCCGCCTCTGCGCCGCGTCGCACGATCTCCGCGAGCTCGTCGCCGCTCGTGATCTGCACGCCGCTGCCGTCGAGCATCCACGCGGTCCGGGAGCCGAGCGTGCCGTCCATGAACACCTTCAGGTAGCCGAGCTTGACGAGCGGGCTGCCGAGACCGGAGCGCAGGCCGACGGCGACGGCCTGGTCGAGCAGGTCGTGCGGAATCGACTGCCACACGCGGAGTGTCAGATGCCCGCGCTCCTCGAGCTGCTGCCAGAGCCGGAGGGCGCCGAGCCAACCGTCCTTGTCGTGCACCGCGGTGACGCCGCGCGCGTTCGCGAGCTTCACCCCGGCACGCATCGCCCCGAGGTATTCGTCGTCGGGCAGCACCATGTGCCGTTCCTTGAACCGCCAGGCGGCCTCCTCGCGCAGCACGCCGGTCGGCTCGCCCGCGTCGTCGCGCTCGACGACCCCGCCGGGCGCGTCGAGGTCGCCGTTCGCGCGTGCGAGCGCAGCGGTGTTCAGCCAGATCGAGTGGTAGTCCTTCGCGATCATCGCCGCCGGCCGGTCGCCGGCGATCGCATCCAGGTCGTGCCGCGTCGGCTCACGCTGCGGCTGCCAGTCGCCGCTGCGCCAGCCGTAGCCGCGCAACCAGCGGCCCTCCTGCGGCGGCGGCGTCGACCGCAGCCGCGCGAGCGCCTCGTCGAGCGACGAGCAGCAGTCGAGCGACACCTCGGTCTGCGCGAGCGCCCAGGTCGGGAAGTGCACGTGCGAGTCGGTGAGGCCGGGCAGGACGACGCGTCCGCCCAGGTCGACGACCTCGGGCGAGGCAAGCGCCGTCTCGTGCACGCCGACGCCTCCGGCGATCCACTCGCCGGCGACCGCGAGCGCCCGCTGTGTCGGGATCTGGGCGTCGAGCGTCCGGATGAGGCCGTTCTCGAGGATCACTCCCCGAGCCTACTTCTTGAAGCGCCCGCCGCTCCGAGGCATGATCGAGCACCCACTCGAGGGCTCCGAGCTGCCAGGTGCTGCCGCTGCAGCACCGCCCGCGCAGGGCGGTGGATCCAGGACATTCAGTGGATATGCCTGCCGGCTCCCAGCGGGGAGAGGGTGGGGTAGTGCACGTAACTGCAGATGATCTTGTCGCCGTAGCGCGCCTGTTCGGCGCCCGCGTCGGGTGCGTAGGCGTCCCAACCGCCGCCGGCCGGCATCGGGTGTCCCGCGACCTGCTGGTAGGCGGCGAGGCAGACCGACCTCATGATCAGTTTGACGGTGGAGGGCGGCGGCAACTTGCCGTGACCCCAGCCGCCGTGCCGGACCGCGTAGACCTCGAACCGGTGGCGAGGGTCGGAGCAGGGAACGACGAGGACAGTCTTGTCCCTGCCTGCGCCGCTCGTACGTCCTGCGATCAGACATTGGCCCGGCCGGACGGTCAGGTAGAAGGCGCGGTGGCCGACGTTTGCGGCCTGCACGGCGCCCGCGGTCGCCAGGCAAACGAGCAGACCGATGAGTGCGATTCTGGCCATGGGTTTCTCCCTGGTTCGGCGGCCGCTCAGACGGCGGCGGCGGTGAAGTGGACGATGCCGCTGCGGCAGGTGATGCCTTTCCCGACAGCGGTCAGCTGGACGGTCCCGGAGACGCGCTTGCCGCCGTCGGAGAAGGCTCCCTGAACGATCGAGCGGCCGGTGCCGCGAAACGCTTGCGGGTCGGGTGAAGGTTCGCGGAACGGGAAGGCTCCGCTCAGCCTGAATGTCCCACGGGGCGTGATCTGAGGGACGCGGGTCGGCTGGAGCGTGACGTGCGCGGGGCCGACGCAGGAACCGCGTCCTGCCTGTCCCAGTAGGACCAGGTTGAACCTGCCGCTCGAGAAGTTCCTCCCGGTGCTCGTCACGGCGAGCGCCACGGTGCCCTTCGTGGCGTCGTGTCCCTTGTAGCGGCCCCCTTTGATCGGCGGAGTCGATGCCAGGGCGAGCGGCACGACGGCTCCGGCGATGAGAATCGCCGCCGGAAGCGCCAGTCGCCGGGCAGGCGAGACGAGTGCGAGCGGGCCCACGAAACCCCTCCTTCGGAAGTTGTCCGTTCGAGCATCCGCCGCGCCGTTCAAGCCGCGCTCAACGGCCGTTCAAGCCGATCTGGCCGTGTCATCATTCCCTTCCGTGGAGGTGCGGCTGCTCGGGCCGGTCGAAGTGGTTGAGCGCGACCGTGTCGTTCGGATCACGGCGGCGAAACAGCGCGCCTTGCTCTCGCTGCTCGCGCTTCGACCGGGCCAGCTGGTGTCACTCTCGACGATCGTGGATCGTCTCTGGGACGAGCCTCCGCCGAGTGCCGCCCATGCCGTTGGTGTTTACGTCTCCGAGCTTCGGCGTCGACTGCCCTCGCGCGAGGCTCTGCGCAGCCGCAAGCCCGGCTACCTGATCGACCTTCCGGTCGAGGCGGTCGATGCACTTCGCTTCGAGCTGCTGTACCGTCGCGCCATGGCCGACCTTCGGGCCGGCTCGTTGCCAGAGGCGGTTGCGGGGCTGCGCGACGCGCTCGCCCTCTGGGCGGGCCCGGCGCTTGCAGACGCCCGCGAGGGCTCGCTGCGGCTGGAGGGAGAACGGCTCGACGACAGCCGCCTCGCTGCGTACGAGGCGTGCCTCGACGCCGAGCTGAGACTCGGCCGGGTCGAAACGGTGCTCGTCGACGCCGAACGGCTGCTTGCAGAACATCCGCTACGCCCTCAGCTCGTGCGCACGGTCATGCTCGCCCGCCAGCGCGCCGGACGCCAAGCCGACGCGCTGGCGGCATACCACGACCACCGCCGCCGGCTCGACACGGAGCTCGGGCTGGCGCCGGATGCGGGCCTCCGTGCGCTCGAGGCTGCGATCCTGCGCGGCGAGCTGACGGCTCCGGCGGTGCGGGCACCGCCAAAGCCGTTACCCGTTCGACCGACGACCTTCATCGGTCGAGAGCGCGAGCTTGCCGAGATCCGAAACCTCCTCGACCGCGAAGACGTTCGGTTGCTGACGTTGACGGGGCCCGGAGGGGTGGGGAAGACACGGCTCGCGCTCGAGGTCGCAGCGTCTGCGGCCGGGCGGCTCGAGGACGGCGCGTTCTTCGTCTCTCTCGCCTCTGTGCGTGACCCCGATCTGGTCGTCTCCGCGCTGGCCGAGACACTGGGCGTGCGGGAGCAGTCTGGGCAGACGCTCGTCGCAACACTCGCCCGATACCTCGCCGGTCGGGAGCTGCTCATCGTGCTCGACAACTTCGAGCAAGTATCGGCAGCAGCGGGAGAGGTCGCGGCGCTGCTGGCGGCCGCACCTCGCCTGAACGTGCTCGTCACAAGCCGGACGGCGTTCGGGTTTCGCGGCGAGCAGCTGTACGACGTACCGCCGCTCGGTGTGCCGTCACCGTCGGATGGTCTCCAGGCGATCTTGCGCTCGGACGCCGTGCGGCTCTTCGAACGGCGCGCGCAGGCGGTCGATCCGGAATTCACGGTCGAGGGGAGCAACGCCGCGGCGGTCGCCGAGGTGTGCCAGCGGCTCGACGGTCTGCCGCTCGCCGTCGAGCTCGCAGCCGCACGGATCCGGGTGCTGCCTCTGAAGACGATGTTGGGCCGCCTCGACAAGCGGCTGCAGTTTCTGTCCGCCGACACGTCGTGCTCGGAGCCGCGGCAGCAGACCCTGACGGCCACGATCGCCTGGAGCTTCGAACTCCTGCGCCGGCCGGAGCAAGAGCTGTTCGCTCTGCTGAGCATCTTCGTCGGAGGCTTCCGGCTCGAGGCGGCGGAGACCCTGACCGCGGCCTACCCCGAGCTCCGGCTCGACGCGCTCGACGGTGTCGCTTCCCTGATCGCGAACAGTCTGCTGCGCCGCTGGGTCGATCCCGACGGCGAGCCGCGGTTCTGGATGCTCGAGACGATCCGCGAATTCGCGACCCGCCGGCTCGAGCGAGACGGCCGCCTCGACTCATGCCGCCACCTCCATGCAACCTACTTCACCGACCTCGCCGAGCAGGCAGAGCCCGAGCTCTGGGGAACCGAACAGGCCGCCTGGTCCACCCGTCTGGACAGCGATCAAGACAACTTCCGCGAAGCCGTCGCGTGGACGCTCGAGGTCGGCATGGGCGAGCTCGCACTTCGGCTCACCGGCGCCCTCGAGCCGTACTGGGAGACGCGCGGCCAGATCGCAGAAGGCGAACGCTGGCTGCTGGGGGCGCTCGGGGCGGCCGCGCCGGCCGGTCCCGAAAGACGCGCCAAGGCTCTCTTCGGCGCCTCGCGGCTCGTCGCCATCAGAGGTGAGTACGCGCGAGAGCGAGCGCTACTCGACGAAGCCGTCCAGCTGTTCATCGAGGGGTCCGAAGAGCACGGCCTCGTGTTCGCCCTCGCGCACCTCGGCGTCTCGCTTGGACGGCTTGGCGAGCGCGCAGCCGCGACGGAGACCTCCCAGCGAGCCGTCGCGCTGTCGCGACTGCTCGACGACCGCTGGCTGCTTGCGATGGCGCTCAACTGTCAGGGCATGGCCCTCATGGACGCCCGTCATTACGCGGCCTCTCGGGCGGCGATCGAGGAGAGCCTGACAATCCGGCGCGCGCTCGGCGAGAAGCGCGGAGTCGCCGTGACGCTTGACAGCCTCGGCATGCTGCTCATCGCCCAGGGACGCAGCTCCGAGGCGCTCCTACCGCTCGAGGAGGGCCTGGCCCTCGTCCGGCAGCTCGGCAATGTCGCCCTCGAGGCGCCGCTTCTCACCAGCCTCGGCTTGGCGACCCTGGCCGGCGCGAGCCCCGAGCAGGCACGGAAGCTCCTCACGCAGAGTCTCGTCATCTGCCAGAGCATCTCCGACAGAGAGACGATGTGCGGTGCCCTCGTGGGTCTTGCAGCGCTCGAGCCTGACCACGACCGCGCCGGCCGACTCTGGGAGCTTGCCGCCGGACTCCGCGCCAAGCTCGAGAGCCCGCCGCTGGCGCACGTCCGCCCCACGTACACGCTCGTCGGACAAAGGCTCTCCCCGTCACTCGATGCCGGCGCAAGCAGGGAACCGCTCGACGAATCCACCATCGATTCGGCCCTGACGGCGCTGATCGGCGACCTGCAGGGCCAGGTCGCAGCGTACCCGGACTCAACGTCCACCCGCGGCCGTCTTCCCTGACCGTGGAGGCGCGACCTCCAGGCACCATGGCGTCGATGGCGACGCCGGTCGAGGAACGCAAGCAGCCCGCGGATCGCGCCGTCGCGCAGTTCCCGGAGCACGAGCTCGACGCCGTCGTGCTCGTCTCGTTCGGCGGGCCCGAGGGGATGGACGACGTGATGCCGTTTCTCGAGAACGTGACGCGCGAGCGAGGTGTACCGCACGAGCGGCTGCTCGAGGTCGCCCACCACTACGAGCTCTTCGGGGGCGTCAGCCCGATCAGCGCGCAGAATCGCGCGCTGATCTCCGTGCTCGAGGTCGAGCTGCGCGCGCACGGGATCGAGCTGCCGGTGTACTTCGGAAACCGCAACTGGCACCCGTTCCTCACCGACACGCTGCGGCAGATGCGCGACGACGGCGTGCGCCGCGCGCTCGCGCTGTTCACGTCGGCGTTCAGCTCGTACTCCGGCTGCCGGCAGTACCGGGAGGATCTGTTCCGCGCGCAGCAGGCTGTCGGCGCCGACGCGCCGGAGGTGCCGCGGGCGCGGATGTTCTTCAACCACCC
>JBOGZX010000071.1:0-1505 GCA_050697615.1 Gaiellaceae bacterium | reverse complement strand
GCGCGGAGGCGGCCGAGCTCGCGCAGCGTGCCGAGCGCGCCGCTCGGCACGCGGAGGAATGCGCGGACCGGGCTCGTGCGGCGGCGGCGGCCTTCGCGCCGGTGGCGCATCTGCGCAACGTCCGCCCTTCCGACCCCGTGACTCTCGGGCGACTGGTGGCGGGCGCCGAAAGGCTCGACGAGACCTTGAGGGTCGTCGCGGCTGCGGCGGGAAGGCTGGAGGCGCCGCTGGCCGGGCGCGCCGACCGCCTGGCCGAGGATCTTCGCCGGATCGCCGCGCGCGAGTCGGAGCTGCGACGCTCGCTCGCCGACCTCGACGCGAAGGCTCTCGCGGCGGAGAGGCAGGCGCACGGGCGGAGCGCCGAGCCGGGCGGTGACGTCGAGGAGCTTCGTCTACAGGCAGAGCGGCTTTCGGAGCTCGCGGTCTCCTCGGCGGCGGCCGCCGAGCGGTCCGCGGAGCGGGCGCGGAGCGCGGCCCGCGCCCTGGCCGACTCGGCCTCGCGCGCCACCCGTCGTCCCGGCGAGCCGGTACTCGCGCGGCTCGCGGCGGGGTGCAGCCGGCTCGAACGCGCGCTCGAGGTCGACGTTGAGCGGTTCGAGCTTCCGGTTCGCGAGCGCGCCGAGGCGCAGGCCGCCCGCACGACGCAGCTGGGGGCCGACCTGCGGCGCCTGGGTGCCGCGGAGGTCGAGCTCCGGCAGGACGCGGCGCAGGCGGGCGAGCGGCTGTCGGCGATCGACGTCGAGCTGGCCCGGACGGACGCGGAGCACGACGAGGCGCAGCGGCGGCTCGAGGCTTCGGCATCCGAGCCCGCAGAGGGTGCGGATCGGGCGGAGCTGGCGGAGAAGCTCGCGCGCCACGAGCGGCGCCGCGAGCAGCTCGGCCAGGTCAACCCGCTCGCGCAGGAGGAGTACGTGGCCGAGAAGGAGCGGCTCGAGGAGCTCTCGATCCAGCGGGACGACCTCGAGAAGAGCCTCGCGGAGCTCGAGAAGCTGCGCGACGACCTGGCGCGGACCGTCGAGACGCGCTTCGCCGAGACGTTCGCGGCGGTCGAGCACCACTTCCACGAGGTGGCGGCGACGCTGTTCCCCGGCGGCGAGGGGCGGCTGCGCCTCACCGAGGCGGAGGAGGACGGCGAGGAGCCAGGCATCGAGGTCGAGCTGCGGCCGGTCGGGAAGCGCGTGACGCGCCTGTCGCTGCTCTCGGGCGGCGAGAAGGCGCTCGGCGCGATCGCGTTCCTGTTCTCGCTCTTCCGGGCGCGGCCGAGCCCGGTCTACCTGCTGGACGAGGTCGAAGCGGCGCTGGACGACACCAACATCGGCCGCTTCACGGAGCTGCTGCGGACCTACGGCGACCGTGCCCAGTTCATCGTGATCACGCATCAGAAGCGCACGATGGAGGCGGCCGACGTGCTCTACGGCGTCACGATGGGAGGCGACGGCATCAGCCAGATCGTGTCGCGTCGTCTGCCTCGCGACGCGGCGGTGGCTGCAAGCGTCGCCTGACGC
>JBOGZX010000070.1:0-3130 GCA_050697615.1 Gaiellaceae bacterium | reverse complement strand
GAGCGGGCCAGGAGAGTGCGAGCAGCGGCAGCACCATCGGGAAGATCCCGTACGTCGCCGTCCGCAGGATCCGCCTCGGGCGCCAGCGGAGCATGACGACGCCGGTCAGCACCAGCCCCAGCGAGGTCGCAGCGAGCACGCCGCCCCAGGCTCCGGCGCCGCCGAGATGCCGCTTGGCCACCGACGGCCCGAGCACGTCGACGGCCCCGGTCTCGACGGCGTTGACGATCGCGAACTGCAGCACGATCGCCCACAGCCAGGTGCGCGACCAGAAGTCGCGCCAGCCGTCGCGCAGCTCCTGCAGGACGGTGCTGCCCTCGATCCGCAACCCGGCGGGCAGCCTCATCGCGCCGATGCAGAGCGCCGCGCCGACGTAGCTGGCAGCGTCGATCGCGATCGCCCAGCCGGGGCTGGTCGCGGCGACGAGGATGCCGCCGACGGCGGCGCCGGTGATGTTCGTGGCGTTGAGCGCCAGCCGGAGGGTCGCGTTCGCCTGCTGCAGCATCCCCTGCGGCACGGTCTGCGGCACCACGCCCGTGCTGGCGGGGAAGAAGAACGCCGACGACGAGCCGTTGACGGCGGCCAGCACCGCGAGCTCCCAGATCCGCGCGTGGCCGGCGATCAGCAGCGCGGCGGTCGCGGCCTGGGCGGCGCCGCTGACGAGGTTCGACGCGACCATCACCTGGCTCCTGCGGAGCCGGTCGGCCCAGACGCCGCCGAAGAGGATGAAGATCACCGTCGGAATCTGTCGCGCGGCGAGCACGAGCCCGAGGTCGGTGGTCGAGCCGGTCAGATCGAGGACGGCGAAGGCGAGCGCGACGGGCGCCATCGCGCTGCCCGCCATCGAGATCGTGCGGCCGGAGAAGAGCAGGCGGAACTCCCGCTCGCGCAGCGGGCCCAGGCGGCTCTCGTTCAGGAGCGGGACTCTCTCGTGTCCCAGTAGCGCCGGAGACCCTGCCAGCACTGCCAGAACGGGGCGACGCGGTCGTACTCGTCCGCGCCGGCACCCGCGTCGGCGCGGGCGGCGGCCGCGAACTCCTCGGCCCCCATGCCGTCGCGGACGCGTTCGGCCCAGCGGTCGAGCTCGGACTCGAGCCGGTCGAGGTGGGCGCCGACGTCCTCGTGGACGCCGAAGTGGATCAGGGCCAGCCGCTCGGGCTCGTGTGCGCGGATCGCGCCGGCGGTCGTGTGCCACGCCTCGACGTCGATGTCCGGCGGCGGCGACACCGGCAGGACGTAGTCCGAGCCGGGCATGCGCACGCCGGCCGCGTCGCCCGCGAGCAGCGTGCCGTCGCGGAAGTAGCTCACGTGGTGGGACGCGTGGCCCTGCGTCGGGAAGGTCTCCCAGCCCAGCACGTTGCCCTCCGCCAGGCGGACGTTCGCCTCCGGCACCGGCGCGAGCTCTCCCCAGAGCGGATCGAAGAGGTCGCCGTAGAGCCGGCGCGCCGAGCGCTCGAGCCGCGACGGGTCGACGAGGTGCGGCGCGCCGACGGGCGAGACCCAGATCGTCAGCCCGGGGTGCCGGCGCACGATCGGCCCGGCCGCCCCCGCGTGGTCGAGGTGGATGTGCGAGAGCAGCAGGTGCCGGACGTCCGTGAGCGCGAGCCCGCGGTCGGCGAGCCCCGCTTCGAGCGCCGGCAGCGTCGACGTCGGGCCGCAGTCGAACAGCGCCGGTCCGTCGGGGGTGTCGACGAGGTACACGCCGATCCCGCGCTCGTGCCCGCCGAAGTCGAGGTCGATCGGGCGCACGGTCGGCTACGCGCGCGCGGGCGCGACACGTCCGAGGAGCGCGGCTTCGAGATCGGCGACGAGGTCGTCGGCCGACTCGATGCCGACCGACAGGCGGATCAGGCTCGACGGTGGCGCGAACGGCGCGCCGGCGGTCGAGGCGTGGGTCATCCGGGCGGGATGCTCGATCAGGCTCTCGACGCCGCCGAGCGACTCGGCGAGCTGGAACAACTTGGTCCTCGCAACCAGCGCCACCGCCTCCTGCTCGGATCCGGCCAGGAACGAGACCATGCCGCCGAAGTCGCGCATCTGCCGTCGCGCGACCTGGTGACCCGGATGGTCGGGCAGGCCCGGGTAGAGGACGCGCTCGACGGCGGGATGGCCGTCGAGGAGCTCGACGACGCGGCGGGCGTTCTCGCAGTGCTGGCGCATCCGGACGGCGAGCGTCTTGATCCCGCGCAGCACAAGCCAGGCGTCGAACGGCCCGGGGACGGCGCCGAGCGATTTCTGCAGGAAGTAGAGCCGCTCGGCGAGCGCGTCGTCGTTCGTCGCGACGAAGCCCCCGACCGTGTCGCTGTGGCCGCCGAGGTACTTGGTCGTCGAGTGGATGACGGCGTCTGCGCCCAGGTCGAGCGGCTGCTGCAGGTAGGGCGACGCGAACGTGTTGTCGACGACGAGGAGCGCGCCCACCGCGTGCGCGGCGTCGGCGGCCTTGCGGATGTCGACCACGTTCAGCAGCGGGTTCGACGGCGTCTCGACCCACACGATCCGCACGTCCTCGCCGAGGTGCGCGCCGAGGTTCTCGTCGAACTCGTCGGCGGGGACGTACGTGAACCTGTAGCCCTTTGGCTCGTAGACCTGCGACGTCATCCGGTAGACGCCGCCGTAGACGTCGGCGATCAGCACGACCCGCTCGCCGGGGTCGACGAGGTGCATCAGCGTCGTCGTCGCTCCGATGCCGGAGCTGAACGCGACGCCGTGCCTCGCGTTCTCGAGGCTCGCGAGGGCGACCTGCAGCGCGGTGCGCGTCGGGTTCGCGACACGCGAGTAGTCGTAGCCCTTGTGCACGCCCACCGCGTCCTGCACGTAGGTCGACGTCTGGTAGATCGGCGTGATGATCGCGCCGGTCGCCGGATCGGGCGCCAGCCCCTCGTGAATCGCCCGCGTCTCGAAGTCCATGCGCCGAAAAGCCTATCTGGGCGTGGCTCGACGAGCGTCTTAGCGCAGGATGCCGAGCTTTCGCGACCCTTCGGAGATGGACGACGTGCTCATCTACCGCGAGGAGGTGACTGGCATCATGTACGCACTCGGCGACATGGTCACCTACCTTCGCGAGATCGAGGAGTTGCTCGGTGGGGAAGAAGAAGCGGATGAGTAAAGAGGAGTGGGCGGAGTTCGACCG
>JBOGZX010000069.1:0-6215 GCA_050697615.1 Gaiellaceae bacterium | reverse complement strand
CGCGACGGGCGGCTGCTGCTCGACTGCCGCACGCTCACCGACGACGAGGCGGCCGAGGTCGCGGCGGCCGTCGGAGCGGCGCGAGCGTGAGCGCGGCGGCACCGACGAGCACCCTCTGGAACGCCGTGCGCGGCGCGCTCGCGACGAAGGCCCTCGCACTCGTCGCCGACCTCGGCGTTGCCGACGCGCTCGCCGCCGGACCGAAAGACGTCGACGAGCTCGCACGCGAGGTCGGCGCCGACGCCGACACGCTGCACCGCCTGCTGCGCGCCCTCGCGAGCGACGGGATCTTCGCCGAGGCCGAGCCCGGAGTCTTTCGCAATAGCGACGCGTCCGAGCTGCTCCGCCACAGCGGCTGGGACGACTTTGCGCACCTCTTCGGCGGAGTCTGGCTCGGCGCGATCGCCGAGCTCGACGCAACCGGCGAGCCGAGCTTCCCGCGGCTGAACGGAACCGAATTCTGGTCGTGGCTCGCCGCGCACCCCGACGAGCGCGGCGCGTTCGACCGCGCGATGGAACAGGGCTGGGAGAACCGGCTCGAGCGGCTCGCGTCGGTCGAGTGGCGCGGCGACGAGCAGATCGTCGACGTCGGCGGCGGCAACGGGTCGCTGCTGCTGCACCTCCTGGAGCGCCACCCGGGACTCACCGGGATCGTCTTCGACCTGCCCGAGACGGTGCGCGACGAGTCGGCCTTCGGCGAGCGTTGCAGCTTCGTCGCCGGCGACTTCTTCGACCGTGTGCCGCAGAGCGACACGTACGTCCTGTCCACGATCCTGCACGACTGGGACGACGCGAGCGCGGCGCGGGTCCTGCAGACGATCCGCGCCGCGGCCGACGGCGACGCGCGGCTGATCCTGCTCGAGTCGACGGTCGACGAGGGCAACGGGCCCGACGGCGCGAAGTGGCTCGACCTGCTGATGCTGACGCTCTTCGCCGGGCGTGAGCGAGACGAGGCGCAGTGGCGCGCGCTGCTCGCGGAAGGAGGCTTCCGCATCGAGCGGCTGCGGCCCGGGCTGATCGAGGCGCGGTGCCGCTGACGGTCGGCACGGCCGGCCACATCGACCACGGCAAGACGTGGCTCGTGCGCGCGCTCACCGGCAAGGACACCGACCGGCTGCCCGAGGAGCAGAAGCGCGGCATCTCGATCGATCTCGGCTACGCGCCGCTCGAGCTCCCGGACGGGCGGCGGCTCTCGCTCGTCGACGTGCCGGGCCACGAGCGGTTCGTGCGCACGATGATCGCAGGCGCGACCGGCATCGACCTGGTCCTGCTCGTGATCGACGCACAGGAGGGGGCGCGCCCGCAGACGCACGAGCACCTGGCGGTGCTGCGCCTGCTCGGCGTC
Source organism: Gaiellaceae bacterium (assembly GCA_050697615.1). Lineage (GTDB taxonomy): Bacteria > Actinomycetota > Thermoleophilia > Gaiellales > Gaiellaceae > PALSA-600. Next base: position 4,870 of record JBOGZX010000069.1, on the reverse strand, counting down.
GAGCAGGGTGTCGTCGCGATCACGAAGGCGGACGCCGTCGACGAGGAGACGCTGGCACTCGCGATCGAGGAGGCGCACGAGCTCGTGCCGGATTCCGAGGTGGTGGCCGTCTCCGCGAAGACGGGCGCGGGCCTCGACGAGCTGCGCGCGGCGCTGGCGCGCGTGCCCGCGGTCGAGCGCGACACCTCGCAGGCGACACGGCTGTACGTCGACCGCGTGTTCACGCTGCAGGGCGTCGGAACGATCGCGACCGGCACGCTCTGGTCCGGCCGCATCGCCGCGGGCGACCTGCTGCGCGTCGAGCCGCGCGGGCGCACCGTCCGCGTGCGCAGCGTGCAGGTGCACGACGCCGCCGTTCAGGAGGCCGAGGCGGGCCAGCGCGTGGCCGTCAACCTGCCGACGATCGAGCGCACCCAGCTCGCGCGCGGCGACGCGCTCGTCGAGCCGGGGCACTATCCGGTCTCCTACCGGCTCGACGTGAAGCTCGACCAGCCGGCGGAGATTCCGGCCGCCGTGACCGTGCACATCGGCACGGGCGCCGTCGCCGCCCGCGTCGCGCGAAGCGGTCCCTACGTGCAGCTGCGCCTGGCGGAGCCGGTGGTCGCGGCGCGCGGCGACCGGGTCGTGCTGCGCACGCAGACGACAGTGGGAGGGGGCATCGTGCTCGACCCTGCCCCGCCGCGCGGTGTGGAGCCGGAGCGGCTCGCGCTCCTCGAGCGGGACGATCCCGCCGAGATCGTGCGCGCGCTCGTGCACGCGCCGGTCTCGGGGCGCGAGCTGCAGGCTCGCGGCGTGCTCGCGCCTGCCGAGCTCGCCCGGGGTCTCGCTGCGGTGCGCGGCGCCGGCGAGCACTACTTCTCCGAGGAGTGGCTCGCGGAGCTGCGCGCGTCGGTGCGGGCACGGCTCGCCGAGGGCGCGAAGGAGCATCCGCTCGACCCCGGTGTGCCGCTCGCCGAGCTGCTGCCGAACGAGCCGTGGACGTCGCACGTACTCAACCTGCTGGAGGTCGAGCGCCGCGGTGCGAAGGCATATCTACCGGGCGCGACCGCGGCGCTCGGTGCGCGGGCGGAGGCGGCGGCCGAGCTGGAGGCGCGTCTCGCGCAGGAGGAGATCGTGAAGGTGGACGACCGGCAGCTCGCCGCGTTCCTCGAGGATGAGGGTCGCCTGCGGCGCGTCGGAGACGGGCTCGCCGTCTCGAGCGAGCTGTACGAGCGCGGCCGCTCGCTGCTCGCGACGCTCGATCCGATCACGCTGCCGGCGTTCCGGGACGCGCTCGGGGTCGGCCGCCGCACCGCGCAGGTGCTGCTCGAGCGCTTCGACTCGGACGGGCTGACGGTGCGCCGGGGCGACGCCCGCGTTCTACGGCGGCGCCGTTGACGTAGAGTCCGCCGCTTGGAGCGGCAGGGCCCGGTGGCCCAGCCGGTCTTCAAAACCGGCCCGGTGTGGCAACCCCACGCTCGCTCGGTTCGACTCCGGGGCCGCTCCGTCGAACGAACAGAGAGGCCAGCGGGTGCTGTCAGTAACCGGGACCGGACGACACCTCCAGCTCTACCGGCTGTCCAGTCTCCTCGGAGATGATTCGAAAGTCGTCGTCGAAGGCCCAGAGCATGATGTCGTCTTCCTGGTGCTCTTCGGCGATTGCGGCGATCAGAAGGTCGACTGGTGATCTGCGATGGCCGCCGTCCGACCGGGCGGCGAGCGCCCGCTGCACCTCGAGCGCTCGCAGCGAGGCGGATTCTGTGAGCTGGAGCGAGTCGAGTGCTTCGAAGTGAGTCGTGTAGAGCTCCTCGTACCTCGCGCCGCTGTCCGCGCGGTGTGTCACCTCGAGCACGACAGGCACGCAGGTCAGGACCTCGTCCCCGGCGACCCGGGCGCTGAGCTTCGCCGCGATGTCAGGGCGAGCAGCCTTGCTCGCCCAGGACCAGATCGAGGTGTCCGTGAGGTACCGGGTCAGGTCAGACCTCGACCCGTCGCAGGGCCTCGAGCTCGGCCGGGGAGATCACGTCGAGGTGCCCAGCGGCGATCAGTGCGGCTGAGCGCGCGAGGCGAGCATGCCGGTTGACCTCGCGCAGGGCACTGTTGATCGTGTCTCGGGTCGTGCGGGTGCCGAGAGTCCTCTTGGCCGCGGCCAGCTCCGCCAGATCGAGATCGACCGTTGTGCGCTTCATTGAGTGGTCCCGTGCGGGTGCGCGTCCCATGGACCAAAGTATATCTCAAGTTGGTCAGTCGATATGCATCCTTAGGCGAAGTATTTCCATATCTTCGAAGAGATTCGATGCGCCGTCATCAGACACCCTGCGGGTGTCAGACCCTCGAGCCACCAGTGTCTGACGCCGCTTCGCGCCGTCTGGCACCTTCTTCGGCGTGAGGTGAAGCGGGCCGGTGTACCACCCGCCGGGGGATTGGTCAACCGGGCTGGCGACGGCAGACTGCGCACATGGAATCACGTCTGGAGTCACACACGTTTCTGCTGATCGAGGCATTCCTCGCGACCGGGGTTCTCTTCACGCTGTCGGTCGTCGCACACGTGCTCGTCGCGGCGCTCTGAGAGATCACCCGATCGAGCGATAGCACGACCGCCGGAACCGAATCACGATCAGTCCGGCCGAAGGATCCGTTCGACGCCAACGCGTCACGGACGACAGGCCCTCACTGCGGCGCCGATCCCGCTCCTCAGACTGGAGTGGGTCGCGCCACGTGCCCGCACCGACCTACCAGGGAGTGCGGTGCAGCTCGGTCAGCGTCCCCGACGCCTCGCGAAGCGTCGGACGCGGCCGCGGGCGCTCCGCCTCGGGCCGGACGGCTGCCACCACACCCGTGCCCCGCGGGACGATCGACGGCGGCACGAGATGCCGCAACTCGTCCTGACGATGCAGGCTCTCGACCCAGCGACCCTGAAGACGGTAATCGACGCTCATCGGAGGTTTGCCCGACGCCTTCGCCGAGCCGCTCGAACCTCCTGCTCCCCTCCCTCCCACGAAACGCCGGCGCTAGACGACGCGGAGCAGATACGAAACGCGGTACTTGTCGGGCAGCACGATCCGCAGTCGCAGCAGTCCGCGCCGGTGGGGGCGAAGCCTCAGGCGATAGCGGCCGCTCTTGTCCGTCCGGGTCGACGTGAGCCGGTGCCAGCGGCCGTCCTGCCAGCGCCCCGAGAGGACGACGAGGCCGACGGCTCGGACGGTGCCGCGCGACGAGCCCGTCAGTCCGCTGAGCGTGAACGTCGACCCGAGCGTCATCGTCGTCGTCGGCACCGCGCCGGCCGGCGCAGCCGCGACTGAGAGGACGGCCGCCGTCGCGGCGAGAAGTGCGAGAACGCGCATCGTGTGGGCTCGGCGCTCGATCCCTCGTTCGAGGGACGGCAGATGGGTTGTAACCGGCTTCCTGCCGCTCGTCAAGACCGTCGGCAGCGCAAACCTCCAAACGACCAGCCCCAACCACCCGTCGGTCCGAGGAACGCCGTTTCGGCCGCGGCTATGACGAGCACGCGCATTTCGGCGCCCTTAGATGCCCACCCTCCGGATCGACGACCCTGCCCTTCTGCCCTCGCTGCTCGAGGACTTGAGGAGCCGGACCGACGTCGTCGCCGAGGCGATCGGCGACGACGCGATCCGCATCAGCATCCTCGGCTCGTACAACGGCGAGCAGATGCGCCTCGCCACCTACCTGCGCGTTCGAGCGTGGGAAGCCGCCCAGAACGCACAGGGCGTGCGCGTCCACGTGGAGCTCGAGTAGCGGCCCGCAAAGAGGAATCGGCCGACACACCTCAAACGACGAGGGTGCGCCGGCGTCGAGCCTCAAGAACGACGGCTGCGGGTTCGTCGTCGGCGTACATCTCTCACACCTCGAGCGCGAAGCCGCGGAGAGGCGCAGGAGCCGGGCGCGACCGCCGCTCGAGGGGCCCGAGACTAGGCTTCGCTTCGCCCAGCCTGACCCCTGATCGACCGCCCGGCTCCATGTTCCGGATCCTGACTCGATCCCTCGTTCGAGGTATCCACCGGTCGTCCTGTTCTTGCTAGCCGTCCGCTCAGATTCGGTCAGGCAGGTTGGGCGAAGCCGGAGTCGGCCTCGTCGCCGAGGATCCGGGACTTCGCCAGCGCGAACTCGTCCTCGCTCACCACACCCTGGCGCCGGAGCGCCGCGAGACGCTCGATCTGGTCGACCACGCCGCCGTGGTCGGGCTCGAGCTTCGCCTCGGCGACGAGGCGGCGAAGCTCGCTCAGCGCAACCTGGTAGACCGGCACGTGGCGTCGCTGGATCGCGACGCAGTTCGGCTGCTTGAACACGTCGCGGTCGGTCGCGCGCAGATCCCAGGCGCGCTTGCGCTCGCTGCCCTGGAAGCTCGGCGAGGAGATCTCGATCCAGCCGGAGACCAGCTGCATCCGCACCTGGATGCCCGTCACGTCACGGTAGAAGATGGTCGCCGCCATCGCGCCGAAGGTCGTCCCGGCGCGGAAGCCGCGCTTCAGGATCAGCAGGCGATCGTCGAGGCAGACGAGCGCATGGCCGAACCGGCCGCGCAGACAGAGCCGCGCGTTCTCGCCCGGCCGTGTGTTGAGCGCGAACTCGCGACGAAGGCGGCGCCCCAGGATCTCGACCCCGCCGACCCGCGGCTTGCGCAGGAAGAAGCCCCGCCGGACGAACGCGAGGCCCGACGGACGGTCAGTGGTGAGCAGATCCATGGGCGCGCCCGGGGGGACCGGTGTGAACGTGGTTGGGGTCGCCCCAACCCCAGCCCGGACGCGTCGGCTTGTCCTCGACCGGCGGCGGCGCCGGCTGCGTCACCGGAGGCGGAGTCGGCGTGGCGGGAGGCGGCGGCGGGATGACGGGCGGCGGCGGCGTCACGGCGGGCGGCGGGGTCACGGGGGGC
>JBOGZX010000068.1:0-5997 GCA_050697615.1 Gaiellaceae bacterium | reverse complement strand
GCCCGGCGCTGCGCGCGGGTCGCGCCGGTCGTTTCTTTGCCGGCCGGGCGTCCGCCGGGAGCTCCACCACGAACCTCGAGCCCTTCCCGTTGTTCGGCTCGACCCAGATGCGGCCGTCGAGCCGGCGCACCAGCTCGTGGCAGATGTAGAGGCCGAGGCCCGTGCCGCCGATCCCGCGCGTCATGTCCGGGTCGACGCGGAAGAACTTCTCGAACACGCGCCGCCGATCGGACGCCGGGATGCCGAGGCCGTGGTCCGAGACTGCCCACCGCACCGCACGGTCCTCGCGCGTCAGCGTCACCTCGACGGGCCCGCCGTCGGGCGAGTACTTGACGGCGTTCTCGACGAGGTTGACGAGCACCTGCCGCAGTTGCTGCTCGTCGGCGGCCACCGGAGGGAGACGTTTCGGCGCCGCGAACGACAGCGTCACGCTCTCCGGCAGGTGGACCTTTGCGGCCTCGACGACGCGCGCGGTCACCTCGGTCGCGTCGACGGTCTGGATGTTCAGGCGCAGCTGCCCGGAGTCGAGATGACTCGCGAGCAGAACGTCGTTGACGATCCGCGCGAGCCGGTCGGACTCCTCCGACACGATGTCGAGCAGCTGCTCGCGCAGCTCCGGCTCGATCTCGAGGTCGCTCCGCCGGAGCGTCACCGCCGCACCGTAGATCGCGGCCAGCGGCGTGCGCAGCTCGTGCGACACCGTGGCGACGAAATCGGCGCGCATCTGCTCGAGGCCCCGCTCCTCGGTGAGATCGCGGAAGGCGTACACCGTCCCGTCGTCGAATCGCACCGCCGAGAAGGACAGCCACAGCTCGCGTCCTTCGATCTCCACCGGCACGGTCTGCGGGCGCCCGTCGATCGCGACCCGGGCGACGTTGTTCTCGTAGCCGGGCAGAACCTGGTGCGCGGGCCGGCCGACCACGTCCGCCGCCGGGATGCCGGTGATCGCCTCGGCGGCATCGTTCCACAGGAGAATCCGCTCGCCCTCGTCCAGCAGCACCACGCCGTCGGCGATCGTCTCGAGTGCGCGCGCGGCGCGCGCGCGGCGCTCCAGCTCCTCGTAGAGCTGAGCGCTCTCGGCGGTGGCCGAGACGCGGAGCGACAGCTCCTCGGCCGTCCGCAGGTCGCGCTCCCGGAAGCGCCTGCCCTGCTCTGCATCGACAAGCGAGACCGCCCCGACCGTCCTGCCGCGCGCGACGAGCGGGACGCACAGGAACGAGCGAACGCCGAGCTCGCGCAGCAGGCGCTCGTGCGTCGAGTCCTGCGCGGCGGCCGAGATCCAGTCCGAGGGGACGTCGACGATCAGCCGCGCGGTGCCGGTGCGGATCACGTCCGCGGCGCCGTGAGCCTCCGCCGGGTGCGGCGGAAACCGCTCCCGCAGCTCGCGTGCGAGCACCGCCTTCGCCGGGTCGGCGTGCTCGACCGTCAGTGTCGAGATGGCTCCGTCGTCGTCGACGAGGTGCACCATGCACCAGTCGGCGATCCGCGGCACCGCGAGCTTCGCGACCGCACGCAGACCCGTCCGCCAGTCGAGCGACAGTGCGAGCTCCGCGCCCGCGTCGAGCAGGAACTGCTGCGCCTCATCGATCCGCTTGCGATCGTCGATGTCGGTCGCAGTCCCGATCCAGAAGTCGACCCGACCGTCGTCACCGCGGATCGGCACCGCCCGGCCGAGATGCCACCGGTACGTGCCGTCCGCCCCGCGGAAGCGGTACTCGATCTCGAAGATCCCGCCCCCCTCGAGCGTCTGCTCGCGCCGCGCGATCGCCCGCGGCAGGTCGTCGGGATGGGTGATCTGCGACCACGCATGGCCGTCGACCTCGCCCTCCGTCATTCCCGTGTACTCGAACCAGCGGCGGTTGTAGTAGGTCGCGCTGCCGGCCGAATCGGCGGTCCACACGATCTGCGGCATCGCGTCCGCGAGCTGGCGGTACTGCTCCGCGGTGATGCGGCGCAGCTCGGCGACCTCCCGGCGGGCGAGCTGCTCGGCCTGGTCGCGGATCTGCCGGTTCTTCTCCCACAGCTCGACGAACACCGACACCTTCGCGCGCAGGAACTCCGGCTGGAACGGCTTGAAGACGTAGTCGACCGCGCCGATCTCGTACCCGCGGAACACGTGCCGGTCGTCCTTCGACAGCGCGGTCAGGAAGATGATCGGGATCGTGCTCGTACGCCGCCGCTGCTTGATCACCTCCGCGACCTCGAAGCCGTCCATGCCCGGCATCCGGACGTCGAGGAGGATCACCGCGAAGTCGTCGCGCCGCAGGAGCGTCCGCAGCGCGTCGGCCCCCGAGGAGACGCTGACGAGCTCGTGGCCGAGCGGCTCGAGGATCGCCTGCAGCGCCAGCAGGTTCTGCGCTCGGTCGTCGACCAGGAGCAGCGAGGGGCGCGACGTCATGTCGACACCTTCGCAAGTCCGCACAGCTCGACGAGCAGGGATGCGATCTCCGGGAGCGGGGCAACCCGCGCCGACGGTGTGCTCGACAGCGACGCGCGCGGCATCTCGTCGCGATCCGCGGTCGCGGGATCCTGGACGATCGGGTAGCCGCCGAGCGCCGCGACCCGCGCCAACCCCCGTGCGCCGTCGGTGTTCGCCCCGGTCAGGATCAGGCCGACGCACCGCTCGCGGAACGAATCTGCGGCCGTCTCGAGCAGCACGTCGATCGACGGCCGCGCGTGGAAGACCGGCTCCTCCGTCGAGAGCGCAAGCGAATCGCCGTCCACGAGCAGGTGGTAGTCGGGCGGCGCCACGTAGACGGTGCCGGCATGCAGCTTCTCCTTGTCCGTCGGCTCGCACACCGTGAGGGGCGTGGCCGAGTCGAGCAGCTCGCGGAACGCCGTCGGATGCGACTTCGCGGCGCGGTGCTGTGCGACGACGACGGCCGCGTCGAGCTCCGCCGGGAGCTCGCGGACCAGTGCCTGCAGCGCCCCGAGCCCGCCCCACGAGGCGCCGATCGCCACCAGGTCGTGCCCGCCGGCGTCCGTCATCCGACCCGCTTGAACAGCCGCTCGTGCCGGTCGAGCTCCTCGTACGCGTTCTCGAAGCCGGTGAACCGGATCGACTCCTTGTGGCCCAGCGCCAGCACGCCGAACCGCTCCAGGCTGTCGTGGAGGAGCCGGTGCACCCGGTTCTGCAGCGGACGGTCGAAGTAGATCATCACGTTCCTGCAGAGGATCGCGTTGAACGTGTTGAACGCCCTGTCCTGGACGAGGTTGTGCGGCGCCCAGATCACGTTCTCCGTCAGCGACCGCTCGAAGAGCGCGCCTTCGTACCGCGCGAGGTAGTACTCGGAGAACGAGCGCAGCCCGCCGGCGCGGATGTAGTTCTCGGTGTACTCCTGCATCTTGTCGAGCGGGAAGACGCCCGCGCGGCCGCGCGCGAGCACCGCCTCGTTGATGTCGGTGGCGTAGATCCGCGTGCGGTCGTACAACCCCTCCTCGGTCAGCACGATCGCGAGCGAATAGACCTCCTCGCCGGTCGAGCAGCCGGCCACCCAGATGCGCGTGAACGGATACGTGTGCAGCAGCGGTACGACCCTCTCGCGGAACGCCCGGTAGAACGACGGGTCGCGGAACATCGAGGTGACGTTGATCGAGAGGTCGAGCAGCAGCCGCTCCATCGCTTCCGGCTCGTGCAGCACGCGTGCCAGCAGACCGGCGATCGTCCCCGCATCCTCCGCCTGCACGCGCCGCACGACGCGCCGCTTCAGCGACGCGGGGGCGTATTCGCGGAAGTCGAAGCCGTAGTGCTCGTAGACGCCCTCGAGCAGCAGCCGGAGCTCGATTGACTCGAGCTCGGGCCGCCCATCGGGGAGCGCGGGGTCGGGTGTGTGCTCTACCGGTACAGCCACACCCGCATCAGCGAGAGGAGCTGGTCCGTGTCGACCGGCTTCGTGATGTAGTCCGAGGCGCCCGAGGCGATCGACTTCTCGCGGTCACCCCGCATCGCCTTCGCGGTGAGGGAGATGACCGGGAGCGCGGCGAACCGCGATTCCTCGCGGATGCGGCGGATCGCCTCGTAGCCGTCGAGCTCCGGCATCATGATGTCCATCAGCACGATGTCGATCGCGGGGTCGGCGTGGAGCGACGCGACCGCCTCGTTGCCGTTCTCGGCGAACCGCACCTCCATGCCCTGCCGCTCGAGCACCGACGCAAGAGCGAACACGTTGCGCACGTCGTCGTCGGCGATCAGCACCCGCTTGCCCTTGAAGATCTCGTCGGTCGAGTGCAGCTGCTCGAGGATCCGCCGCTTCTCAGCCGGAAGGTGCGACTCGACGCGGTGCAGGAACAGTGCGGTCTCGTCGAGCAGCCGCTCGGGCGAGCGCACGTCCTTGACGATCACGGTTTCCGCGTACTTCTTCAGCCGCGTCTCCTCGCGGCGGGTCAGGTCGCGGCCCGTGTAGACGATCACCGGGAGCCCACGGAAGCGCTCGTCGGTCTTCACCCGCTCGAGCAGCGTGAACCCGCTCATCTTCGGCAGCTTCAGGTCGAGCACCATGCAGTCGAAACGCGTGTCGGAGTCGAGCGCCTCGAGCGCGGCCTCCGACGAGCCGACGGACGTGATCTCGACGTCCTCGTCGCCGCCGATCAGCTCCACGATCGCGCTGCGCTGATCCTCGTCGTCGTCGACAACGAGCAGGCGTCGCGTGCCGCGGTCGGCGAACTCGAGGATCCGGGCGTATTCCGCGTCGAGCACGTCGTGCGCGACCGGCTTCGAGAGCACGGCGACCGCGCCGGCGCGCAGAGCCTCCTGCACGCTGCGGTCCTCGACGCCGCCGGAGACGATGTGCACCGGGATGTGCCGTGTCTCCGGATGGCGCTTCAGGTGGTCGAGCACTTGCCAGCCGTCGCGCACCGGCAGCCGCAGGTCGAGGATGATCGCGTCCGGCCGGTACTCGTGCGCGAGCGCGAGGCCCTCGTCTCCACGTGTCGCGACGATGCCCTTGAAGCCGCGCCCGCGCGCCATCTCGAGCTCGGTGGACGCGAAGTCGGCGTCGTCCTCGACGATCAGTACCACGCGGTCGCCGTCTGCGATCTCGTCGCGGTCGTCCGGCACCGACGGCCCGGCGGCGAGCAGGAGGGTCGCCTCGAGCTCCGGCAGGCCGGCGGCGGCCGGCCGCGGCGAGGGCGGCGCGGGCACGTGCTCCGGGGCGCGCTCGGGGAGGTAGAGCACGAAGGTGGAGCCGACCCCCGGCTCCGAGGCGACGTGGATCTCGCCGCCGAGCAGCCGGGCGATCTCCCGCGAGATCGAGAGGCCCAGGCCCGTGCCGCCGTAGCGGCGCGAGGTCGTCCCGTCGGCCTGCTGGAAGGCCTCGAAGATCAGCTTCAGCTTGTCCTCGGCGATGCCGATCCCCGTGTCGGCGACGGCGAACGCGACCACGGACGCCGACGAGCGCAGCGTCTCCTCGCCGAAGCGAACGCCGTCCGGCGCCGCCGAGATCGACAGGCTCACCGAGCCCGACTCGGTGAACTTGAGCGCGTTCGAGAGCAGGTTCTTGATCACCTGTTGCAGCCGTTGCTCGTCGGTGACGATCGACTCCGGCAGTCCGTCGCCGAGCGTGGTCGCGAAGTCGAGCGAGCGCGCGTCGGCGAGCGGCCGGAAGTTGCGCTCGACGAAGTCGGCGATCGCCGCCGGCTCGACCGGCTGCGCGTTCACGTCCATCTTCCCGGCCTCGACCTTGGAGAGGTCGAGGATGTCGTTGATCAGCTCCAGCAGGTCGGAGCCTGCGTTGTAGATCGTTTGCGCGAACTCGATCTGCTTTTCGGTGAGCGTCTCCTCGTGGTTGTCCGACAGGAGCTTTGCCAGGATCAGAAGCGAGTTGAGCGGCGTGCGCAGCTCGTGGCTCATGTTCGCCAGGAACTCGCTCTTGTACTTCGACGAGAGGGCGAGCTCGGCGGCCTGCTCCTCGAGCTCGGCGCGAGCCGTCTCCACCTCGGTGTTCTTCTGCTCGATGCGCGCGTTCTGCTCGGCGAGCAGCGTCGCCTTCTCCTCGAGCT
>JBOGZX010000067.1:0-7042 GCA_050697615.1 Gaiellaceae bacterium | reverse complement strand
CTCTACGGGCAGCTGTTCAAGAACGTGACGAAGCTGGGCGGCTTCGGCACGAGCTCCTACATCACGTTCCTCGCGCCCGCGATCGTAGTCATGAACGCGTTCTTCGGAGCGACCTGGAGCGGCATGTCGATGATCACCGACCTCGATCGCAAGGTGGTCGAGCGGTTCCTCGCGACGCCCGCGTCGCGCTTCTCGCTCGTGCTCTCGCAGATCGTGCGCTCGGCGCTCACCGCAGCGATCCAGGCGGTGATCATCCTGCTCGTGTCGCTCGCCCTCGGCGTCCGCATCCACACGGGCGCACTCGGGTGGCTCGTGATCATCGCGACCGCGGTCCTCGTCAACAGCGCCTTCGCCGGGATCTCGCAGGCGATCGCGCTCCTCACGCGGCGCGAGGCGACCATGATCGCCGTCGCGAACTTCATCGGGCTCCCGCTCCTCTTTCTCTCCTCGACGATGATCGCCCGCACGCAGATGCCCGGCTGGATGCAGACGGCCGCACGCTTCAATCCCGTCGACTGGGGCGTGCGGGCGTCGCGCTCCGTCGTGTTGCCGAACACCGACTGGAGCTCGGTCGGCTGGCACCTGCTGTTCCTGTTCCTGCTCTCCGCGGCGACGGCCGCCTGGGCGACCCGCACCTTTCGCGCCTACCAGCGCTCGCTCTGAAGCCGGCCCCGGCGCCGTCAGGGTCGGGCGTCAGCCGTCGGGCGTCGGCGTCAGGCGTCAGGCGTCCGGCTCGGACCGGATCACGCAGATCGCCTGGCCGGTGGCGACCGCCGCACCCGCCGACACCGAGACCTCCGCGATCAGTCCGGCCCGGTGCGCGACCACCTCGTTCTCCATCTTCATCGCCTCGACGATGCAGAGCACCTGACCCGGCTCGACCCGGTCGCCCTCCGTCATCCGCACGGCGAGCACGGTGCCCTGCATCGGGCTGACGACGGCGTCCGTGCCTGCGCCGCCCGCGCCGGCGCTCGAGCGCTCGCGCCGACGCCGTGCCAGGTCCCGGTAGCCGGGCTCGGGCACCAGCACCCGCACCGCCACGCGGCGACCGTCCACTTCGGCCACCGTCTCCTTTGGCCATGTCTTCAACACTGACAACGATCCGTCCGATGCCCTGGCTAACGTTGCCGCCTCATGAGAGAGCTCCTCCGCCTGCTTCGCAAGCTCCTCGGACTCCACGACGCCGAGGCACGTCTCCCCGGCCACGAAGCACGGGTGGTCGAGGAGCGCACGGTGGAAGCCCACGAGCGAGCTGACACCGCCGATCTCGAACTCGCCCAGCGCGCGCAGCATCCGGCGGCGCGCGCTCTCCCGATCGGTGTCGTGCACGATCAGCTTGGCGATCATCGGGTCGTAGAGCCCGCTGATCTCCGATCCTTCGGCCACGCCGGAGTCGACGCGAACCCCCGGACCCGACGGCTCGCGGTAGCGCGTGATCCGCCCCGGCGACGGCAGGAAGCCTCTGGACGGGTCCTCCGCGTTGATGCGGCACTCGATCGCATGCCCGCGCAGGACGACGTCCTCCTGGCGCAGCGATAGCGGCTTTCCGGCCGCGACGAGCAGCTGCTCGCGCACGAGGTCGAGCCCGGTCACGAGCTCGGTGACCGTGTGCTCCACCTGGATCCGGGTGTTCATCTCCATGAAGAAGTACTCGCCCCGGGGAGAGAGGAGGCCCTCGATCGTGCCCGCCGAGCGGTAGCCCGCGGCGCGCGCCGCGTCGACGGCGATCGTCCCGATCCGCTCGCGCAACTCGGCGCCGACGGCGGGCGACGGCGTCTCCTCCACCAGCTTCTGGTGCCGGCGCTGGATCGTGCAGTCGCGCTCTCCCAGGTGGATGACGTTGCCGTGCGCGTCGGCGAGCACCTGGACCTCGACATGCCGCGGATCCTCCAGGTAGCGCTCGACGTAGACCGACGCGTCGGCGAAGTAGGACTGCCCCTCACGCTGGGCGGACTCGAACGCCCGGGCGACCTCGGCCGCCGAGCTCACGACCTTCATTCCCTTGCCGCCGCCGCCGGCCGCCGCCTTGATCAGCAGCGGGTAGCCGAGCCGCTCGCCGAGCGCCGCCACCTCGTCGGCGGAGCCGACCGGATCGGTGGTGCCCGGGATGATCGGCACGCCGGCGGCCTGCATCGCGGCACGCGCTCGCGTCTTCGACCCCATCAACTCGATCGCGTCTGCGGGCGGACCGATCCACACCAACCCCGCCGACTCGACGGCCCGGGCGAACCCGGCGTTCTCGGCGAGGAATCCGTACCCGGGATGCACGGCCTCGGCGCCGGCGCGATCCGCCGCCTCGAGCAGCTTCTCGACGTCGAGGTAGCTGTCGGCCGCGGTCAGCCCGCCGAGCGCGAAGGCCTCGTCGGCATAGGCGACATGCGGGGCCGTGCGGTCGGCGTCGGAGTAGACCGCGACCGACCGCACGCCGAGCTCCCGGAGCGTGCGGAACACCCGCAGGGCGATCTCACCCCGGTTCGCGACGAGGACTTTGCCGAACACACTCCGTATTCTCCCGACAGATGAGCCTCGCCGACCAGTTGACCGTCGCGCGCGCGATCGCCGTCCCGATCGTGGTCGTGCTCTTCGCCGTCTCGTTCGCCGGCCACGACTACGCAGCGACGGGCGTCTTCTGCGGCGCGATGGCCACCGACTGGTTCGACGGCAAGGTCGCCCGCCGCAGCGGCCGCACCTCGCCGTTCGGATCGCTCCTCGACCCCGTCGCCGACAAGCTGCTCGTGATGTCGACGCTGATCGTGCTGCTCGGCCAGCACGTCTTCCCCGCCTGGATGGTGGCGGCGATCGTCGCGCGGGAGCTGCTGGTCTCCGGCCTGCGGCAGGCCGCGATCGAGCGCGGCATCGTGATCGCCGCACGCGATCTCGGCAAGCTCAAGACGTGGTCGCAGGCGGTCGCCGCCGGGATCGGCGGCCTCGCCGCCGCCGGCGTGTGGCGGGACGGCGTGGCATGGTGGGCGCTCCTGGTCGCCCTCGCGCTGACCTGGATCTCGGGCCTCGACTACGCCCGCTCGGCCCCGCGCGTCCTGCGCGGCGGCGGCGCAGCCGCCTGAGATCCCGCCCGTGTCGGCTCAGCGTCGACCTGGTCGGGCGCCGGCGAGCTCGCCCCGGTCCGCGCACCATGCGTCGAAGGCCGCCCACGCGCTCAGATAGTCGGCGAGCTTCCGCAGCCCGTCCTCGACCTCGGCGCGAACGGCGAACGTGCAGTGGACGCAGTAGGCACGGTCCGGCGCTGTCTCGTATTCACCGCAACGGATGCACATGACTCCGGTGAAACGGCGTCGCGTCCCGGATGGTTACGTCCCGGCGGAACCGCCTTCGCCCGCGCCTGCGAGCCCGGCCCGCCACCAGGGGCCGGGATCCGCCGGATCCGCGCCGCCCGAAGCCTGCTCGAGCAGGGCAGTGACCGCCTCGGTGACCGGCAACGGTTGCTCGGGGACGATGCCGACCTCCACGCGAGGCCGAGCCTACCGAGGGGCGTGCAGGGCTGCTCGACCTGCCGGAGCCGGAAATAGGGGTCAGACACGCTGCCGCGGGTCGGGCACTCGAAATGTCTCGGTCGGATGGGTGTCCGACGCCGGGGGCGTCTGACACCCGCTTCGTCGAGGTTCGCACGATCGCCTCTACCCGACACGCCGGGCGAAAGACGGCAACCAACCTGGCCTTACAGCGGGATGTTGCCGTGCTTCCGCGTCGGGCGCCGCTCGCGCTTCGAGAGCGCCGTCGTCAGCGCGTCGATCAGCACCGGCCGCGTACGCCGCGGCTCGATCACCTCGTCGACGTAGCCGCGCTCGGCCGCGGCGTACGGATTCGCGAACCGCTCGCGATAGTCCGCGATCAGCTCGGCGCGGCGGGCGTCCGGATCGTCCGCGGCGGCCAACTCGTTTCGGAAGATGATGTTGACCGCGCCTTCGGGGCCCATCACCGCCACCTCCGCGGTCGGCCAGGCGAAGTTGAAGTCGGCCCGCACGTGCTTGGAGCTCATGACGTCGTAGGCGCCGCCGTAGGCCTTGCGCGTGATCACCGTCAGCTTCGGCACGGTCGCCTCGCAGTACGCGTACAGGAGCTTCGCGCCGTGGCGGATGATCCCGCCCCACTCCTGGGCCGTGCCCGGAAGGAATCCCGGCACGTCGACGAACGTCACGAGCGGGATGTTGAACGCGTCGCAGGTGCGGACGAAGCGGGCGGCCTTCTCCGACGAGTCGATGTCCAGCACGCCGGCCAGCGACTTGGGCTGGTTGCCGACGACTCCGACGCTGTAGCCGCCGAGCCGCGCGAAGCACGTGACGATGTTGTCGGCGTACAGCGGCTGGATCTCGAGGAACTCGCCGTCGTCGACGACCGCCGAGATCGCCTTCTTGATGTCGTACGGCCGGGTCGGCTCGTCGGGGATCAGCTCGTCGAGCTCGGGCGAGAGCCGGTCGACCGGGTCGGCGGGCTCGTCGTACGGCGTCGGCTCCGCGTTGTTCTGCGGCAGGAAGCTGAGCAGGTACCGCGCGTCCTCGAGCGCCGCGGCCTCGTCGGGCGCGGTCAGGTGCGCGACGCCCGACCTGGTCGCGTGCGTCACCGCGCCGCCGAGCTCCTCGAACGTCACCTCTTCGCCGGTGACCGTCTTCACGACGTCGGGGCCGGTGATGAACATGTACGACGATCCCTCGACCATCAGGACGAAGTCGGTGATCGCCGGCGAATACACCGCGCCGCCGGCGCAGGGTCCCATCACCAGCGAGATCTGCGGGATCACGCCCGAGCTCTGGACGTTGCGCCAGAAGATCTCGGCGTAGCCGGCGAGCGACACGACGCCCTCCTGGATCCGTGCGCCGCCCGAGTCGTTGATGCCGATCAGCGGGCAGCCGTAGGACGCCGCGAGGTCCATCACCTTGCAGATCTTCTCCGCGAACACCTCGCTGAGCGAGCCGCCGAAAACCGTGAAGTCCTGGCTGAAGACGAAGACCTTGCGGCCGAGGATCGTGCCGTAGCCGGTGACGACGGCGTCGCCGTAGGGCCGCCGGTCGAGCATGCCGAAGTTCGCCTCGCGATGTCGGACGTAGCGGTCGAGCTCGACGAACGAGCCCGGGTCGCAGAGCTTCTCGACGCGCTCGCGCGCCAGCAGCTTGCCGGCGGCGCGGTGCTTCTCGACCGACTTCTCCGAGCCGGCGTGCCGGGCCTCCCCGCGCAACTGCTCGAGCCAGTCGAGCTTCGCCCGCGTCGTGTCGTGCGTCGGCCCCTCCGCCCGTGACATACCGCCCAGCGTAGAGCAGAGAATCGAAGCGTGAACCTGGACCGCGTCCGCAAGGCGATCGCCCTTGCGTAGAGTCGCCTGATGCAATCGATCGACCGCTCGACGATCTGGCCCTACGACTAGCGCGGCGAGCCGCGGCGGTTCTTCTACTCGCGCTACGACCACCCCACCGGCGTCGCCGCCGAGTCGGAGCTCGGACGGAGGGAGGGCGGCGACGCGCTGCTCTACGCGTCGGGCATGGGCGCGGTCACGGCGGTCGTGCTGGCATTCGCGAAGCCGGGGACGACGGTCGCGATCGCCGAGGGGTGCTACTTCGGCACGAGCAAGCTGCTCGGGCTGCTCGAGCCGTGGGGCATCCGCTACGTCGAGTTCGACCAGACGGGCGAGCCGCCCGACGCCGGGATCGTGTGGGTCGAGGCTCCCGCCAACCCCGTCCTGACGATGCCAAACTGGGAGGGGCTGCGCACGCATGCCGGGCTCGTCGTCTGCGACGCGACCGTCGCGACGCCGTTCTACCTGCGCGCGCTCGACGAAGGGGCCGACGTCGTCGTCCACTCGGCCACGAAGTTCCTGACCGGCCACCACGACGCGCTGCTGGGCGCGACGATCAGCCGCGGCGTGCACACGGACCGTCTCCGCGAGATCCGTGGCAACACCGGAATCACCGCCTCGCCCGACGCCGCCGCGTCGCTGCTGCAGGGGCTCGAGACGCTCGACGTCCGCATGCGGCGGCACACGGCGACGGCCGCCGAGATCGCGCGCCGCCTGGAAGCCCATCCCGCCGTCGAGACCGTCCGCTACCCCGGCTTCAGCGGCCTGATCTCATTCGACGTCGCCGATCCGCGCTCCGTCGAGACGTCGACGAGCCTGATCGTCAACGCCACGAGCCTCGGCGGCGTCCGATCGTCGATGGAGAGCCGCGCGCGCTGGGAGGCCGGGCGGATCCCCGCCGGGCTGCTGCGGCTGTCGGTCGGCCTCGAGGATGTGGACGAGATCTGGGACGACCTGATCCGTGCGTTCGGGTCCTAGCGCAAGGGGACCGCTCGGCCCAGGGTTCAAACTTGTAGGGCCCAGCCTTCTGACCTAGCATGCGGAAGGTTCCGCCGACTTCGGGCGGACCGTTCCCTCCGCCCGAAAGGAAGCATCTGTGGCCACGCAGACCAGACAGCGTGCGGCGGCTTCGACGAACGCCGTCGCCGCGGCCGACCTCCAGCCGCTGCTCGAGGCGCTCCGCGCCGCCGCGCGGGGAGAGAGCGGGATCCGGCTCGACGCCCGCAAGCGGGGCGTCGCTGGACAGCTCGCCCGCGCGTTCAACGAGCTGACGCAGACGCGCGAGCGCACGACCGAGGAGATCGCCCGCGTCGCGACGGTGATCGGACGCGAAGGACGGCTGACCGAGCGGGCCGACACGAAACGGACGAAGGGCTCGTGGCGGACGAGCCTCGAGGCCGTGAACACGATGGTCGACGACCTCTCGCGGCCCACCCTCGAGGTGGCGCGCGTGATCGACGCGGTCGCCGACGGCGACCTCGACCAGAAGATGCAGCTCAAGATCGGCGGGCGGCCGGTCAAGGGCGAGTTCCTGCGGATCGGCAAGACCGTGAACGCGATGGTCGACCAGCTCTCCTCCTTCGCGGACGAGGTGACCCGCGTGGCGCGCGAGGTCGGCACCGAGGGCACGCTGGGCGGGCAGGCACGGGTGAAGGGCGTCTCGGGCACGTGGAAGAACCTCACCGACAACGTCAACGGCATGGCGTCGAATCTGACCTCGCAGGTCCGGAACATCAC
>JBOGZX010000066.1:0-1606 GCA_050697615.1 Gaiellaceae bacterium | reverse complement strand
GAGTACGTGTAGTAGCCGCCGAAGAGCTCGTCGCTGCCCTCGCCCGACAGCGCGACCTTCACGTCCTCGGCGGCGAGCTTCGAGACGAGATAGGTCGGCAGCGCCGACGAGTCGGCGAACGGCTCGTCGAACGCGTCGGCGAGCGCCGGCAGGAGCAGAGCCGCATCCGGGCGCAGGACGAGTTCGCGGTGCCGCGTGCCGTAGCGTTCGGCGACGGCTCGTGCGCCCGGGAGCTCGTCGAACGACGACTCCTCGAAGCCGATCGAGAAGGTGCGCACAGCCTCCGACGATTCTTCGGCCGCGAGCGCGGCGAGCGCGCCCGAGTCGACGCCGCCGGAGAGCAGCACGCCGACCGGCACGTCGGCGATCAGGTGCGCGCGCACCGAGTCTCGGAGGCGTGCGCGACACTCCTCGACGAGGTCCGCCTCGTCCGCGTCGTGACGGGCCGCGAGCGGGCCGGGACGTGCGTACCGCTCGATCGCGACGTCGCCGTCCAGCCAGGTGAGCGTGTGTCCGGGCGGCAGCTTGCGAATCTCGCGGAAGATCGAGAGCGGCGCCGGGATCGAGTTGAACGCCAGGAACGCCTCGAGCGCGTCGAGGTCGATCTCGCCCTGCGGGAGCGCGTCGAGCTCCGACGCGAACGACAGCTCGCCGCCGGTGTGCCGGTAGTAGAGCGGCTTGATGCCGAACGGGTCGCGGGCGAGCACGAGCCGGCGGCGGCGCGCGTCCCACACCGCGACGGCGAACATGCCCCGCAGCCGCTCCCACAGCGCGTCGCCCCACTCCTCGTATCCATGCGCGAGCACCTCGGTGTCGCAGCGTGTGCGGAATACGTGTCCGGCGCGCTCGAGCGAATGCTCGAGCGCGCGGTAGTTGTAGATCTCGCCGTTCTGGACGACGACGACCGACCCTTCCTCGTTGGCGATCGGCTGGTCGCCGCCCGTCGGGTCGATGATCGCCAGACGGCGGGCGGCGAGGCCGACGGGGCCGTCGAGGTGCTCCCCGTCCGAGTCCGGCCCACGGTGAAGCAGGGTCGTCGACATGCGGCGGAGCCGATCGGGGTCGACGCTGCCACGGCCGGACGCGATCCCGCAGATCCCGCACATTCGCGGAGAGTCTAGTGTCGGCTCTCGCGTCGCCCGAGGGACTGGCCGAGCACGCGGAAGGCCGTGACCGCGACGGTACGCAGGTAGAGGCGGACGGAGAGGTCGGCGATCCACTCGAGGTCGTGTGCGAGCTTCTCGGCCATCGACGTCTCGTAGCCGCGCCTCACCTGTGCGAAGCCGGTGAGTCCGGGCCGCACGACGAGCCGCTGCCAGTAGGCGGGAAGGTCCTGGGCGAGCTCGGAGAAGAAGCGCGGACGGATCGGGCGTGGGCCGACGAACGACATGTCGCCGCTGAGGACGTTCCAGAGTTGCGGGATCTCGTCGAGCTGCGACGTCTTCAGCCACCGGCCGATCGCCGTCAGCTCGACGTCGGTGCGCGCGACGAGCTCCGCGCCGAGGTAGGCGCCGATCCGCTCCACGGCGCCGGGCTTCATGGTTCGGAACTTGAGCATGTGGAAGAAGCGGCCGCGGTGTCCTAATATCTCTCCGCGGTAGAGTAG